>NZ_WWIA01000982.1 GCF_009870065.1 Streptomyces sp. SID5785
CGGCGGCGACCTCGGCGAAGGCGTCGACGAGCCGGTCGTAGCGCTTGACCGGGATCAGTCGGCCGGCTGCCACGATCACCTTCGAGTCCAGCGGGGCGCGCTCGACGCCGGGCGCGGGCACGCCGTTGGGCACGCAGGTGATGGCCGTACGGACCTGGGGGAGTTCGGCGCGGTAACGCGCGGCGTCCGCCTCGGAGACGGTGACGAACGCGTCGAGCCGGGCGAGCGCCACGTTCTGGTGGCGGCGCACGTCCTCGGCGTGCCCGTCGAAGGAGAGGTGCTCCTGGCCGATGCGCAGATAGCGTCCGGCGCCGTGGCGGGCGAGATAGCCGTTGAGGATCGGCCGGGTCGCGATCACCACGTCGGCGTCGGTCCCGGCGAGGAACGCGGAGATCCGCGCGTCGTGCAGCGCGGTGTAGCGCAGCCGCCCGGTCCGGGTGCCGCGCTCGTGGTACATCGTGCACGGCTCCTGGGCGAGCGGGTCGTCACCCGCGTACGCGGAGCTGTCCTCGCGCAGGTCGATCAGGGTGGTCATGCGCACCCGCGGATCGAAGGGCAGCCCCGGCCGGTCGAGGACGCGGTGCACGCTGACGACCTCGACGGCGTGCCGTGCGGCCAGCGCCGCGGACATGTTGGCGGTGGCACGGATGGTGCCGCCGATGCCGTAGGCGTTGTTGAGCAGGAAGACGATCTTCAGGCGGGCCGGGGGAGTCATGTGACGGCACCCCTGCGGCAGAGGCGACCACCGGCTCGTGGAGCAGGGGACCTGAGGCGAAGGCGTGGGGCCTGTCTACGCATCGTGCTCACCGGTGCTGTCTCTGTGCTGGTGTGAGGGGATCGGGACGGGAGGCCGACCGGCCCCGGGCGTCCCCGGAGCCGGCCGTTCTCTTGGGTGACCGGGCTGCTGTCCCCTGCCGTCCGGTCACATCACTGAAGCGAGGTCCCACGACGTGCGCGGCGTGACCGCGACGTCTCATCGCTCCAGCGGAGCCACGCGTGGTTCGGTTGGCCCGCCCCTGGCTGGCACGGACAACGGGACCAACGAAGCCCGCGCCGACCGGTCACGCGCCGTACGGGTGAGGGCAGAATCGAACTCGGGTCCGCCCGGGGCTCAGATCCGGCCCCGGCACAGTTCGAGCAGCGTCATCGCGAGCGAGGTGCCGGGCCGGCCCAGCGCGTCCCGGAAGTGGCCGAGCACGTCCATCTCGCGGGACAGGTTCACGCGCCGCCCGCCGGACGCGATGCGGGCCTCCTGGATCACTGCGGACACGGCCATCCGTTCCTGGACGAGGCCGATGATCCGGTCGTCCAGTGCGTCGATCCGGTCCCGGGCCCCGGTGATCAGCTCGGCGGCCTCGTCGGTGCGGGCGCCGGTCTGCTCGGTCGGGGCGGTCTTCGGGGTCATGGTGGTCACGGGCGGGGCTCCTGTTCGGTGGACGGCCCCGGCCCGACAGGTCCCGGAAACGCCAGACGCCCCGGGCCTTGTCGGCCCGGGGCGCCTGGGAAGTGGCTTGTCAGTGGCTCAAGCAGCACGACCATGGCATCCGGCGGGCCGGCTGCCATAGGTAAAGACGAAGGTCGTCTGCGAGAACATGCCCGCAGTGTACGCCGCCCTTCTTCTCGTCCACATCCCTGGGCGAAGCTGCGCGCAGCGCACGCCCGGTAGAATCGCCCCCACGACCCCCGCTCAGCCGCCGGAAGGCAACCCGTGTCATCAGCGACCCCCGCTGCCACCACCCCCGACACCGTCCTGGTCGTCGACTTCGGTGCGCAGTACGCCCAGCTCATCGCCCGCCGCGTCCGTGAGGCCCGGGTCTACAGCGAGATCGTGCCGAGCACCATGCCGGTCGCGGAGATGCTCGCCAAGAACCCGGCGGCGATCATCCTCTCCGGCGGCCCCTCGTCGGTCTACGCGGAGGGCGCCCCGCGCCTGGACCGCGCGCTCTTCGACGCCGGTGTCCCCGTCTTCGGCATGTGCTACGGCTTCCAGCTGATGGCCACGGCCCTCGGCGGCACCGTCGACGACAACGGCGCCCGCGAGTACGGCCGCACCCCGCTCACCGTCTCCAGGGCGAGCTCCACCCTCTTCGAGGGCACCCCCGCCGAGCAGTCGGTGTGGATGTCCCACGGCGACGCCTGCTCGGCGGCGCCCGAGGGCTTCACCGTGACCGCGTCGACGGACGTCGTGCCGGTCGCCGCGTTCGAGAACGACGAGAAGAAGCTGTACGGGGTCCAGTACCACCCCGAGGTCATGCACTCGACGCACGGCCAGCAGGTGCTCGAGCACTTCCTGTACCGCGGCGCCGGCCTGGAGCCGAGCTGGACCACCGGCAGCGTCATCGAGGAGCAGGTCGAGGCGATCCGCGCCCAGGTCGGCGACAAGCGCGCCATCTGCGGCCTGTCCGGCGGCGTCGACTCCGCGGTGGCCGCGGCCCTGGTCCAGAAGGCCATCGGCTCCCAGCTCACCTGCGTCTACGTCGACCACGGCCTGATGCGCAAGGGCGAGACCGAGCAGGTCGAGAAGGACTTCGTCGCCGCGACCGGGGCGAACCTGAAGGTCGTCGACGCGTCCGAGCGCTTCCTGAACGCGCTGGCGGGCGTCTCCGACCCCGAGACCAAGCGCAAGATCATCGGCCGCGAGTTCATCCGCGTCTTCGAGCAGGCCCAGCTGGAGATCCTCCAGGAGGACGGCCCCGAGGTCGCGTTCCTCGTCCAGGGCACGCTCTACCCGGACATCGTCGAGTCCGGCGGCGGCACCGGCACGGCGAACATCAAGTCGCACCACAACGTCGGCGGGCTCCCCGACGACATCGAGTTCGAGCTCGTCGAGCCGCTGCGCCAGCTGTTCAAGGACGAGGTCCGCATGGTCGGCGCCGAGCTGGGCCTGCCGGACGAGATCGTCCAGCGCCAGCCCTTCCCGGGCCCCGGCCTCGGTATCCGTATCGTCGGCGAGGTCACCAAGGACCGCCTGGACCTGCTGCGCGAGGCCGACGCCATCGCGCGCGAGGAGCTCACCGCCGCAGGCCTGGACCGCGAGATCTGGCAGTGCCCGGTCGTGCTGCTCGCGGACGTCCGCTCGGTCGGCGTCCAGGGCGACGGCCGTACCTACGGCCACCCGATCGTGCTGCGCCCCGTCTCCTCCGAGGACGCGATGACGGCCGACTGGACCCGGATGCCCTACGAGGTCCTCGCCCGGATCTCGACGCGCATCACCAACGAGGTCGCGGACGTCAACCGCGTGGTGCTCGACGTGACGAGCAAGCCGCCGGGCACCATCGAGTGGGAGTAGTCCCCACGGTTCGCCGAGAGTGCCGCCCGCCGTATCGGTGGGCGGCACTCTCGCGTTCCTAGGTGCGCTTCATCGTGCGGACCGGGCCGCCGCCCGGGTTCCACACCTGGAGCACCAGGTACGTGTCGTCCTCGACGAAGGTCCGGCTCACCTCGGTCAGCTCCGTGCGGAAGAGGTGGAACGTCGCCGGGTCGGGCACCTCGACCTCGGCCGTGTAGCGGGCGACGGACTCCGCGTCCTCGACCGGCACCGCGCGCCCGCTGATCCGGACGTCGCCGCCGCCCATCGTCGTGCCCTCGCCCGGGTTCGCCTGCACCGCGAAGCGCGGGTCGCGCAGCAGGTCGCGGGCCTTGAGCGAGCCGGTCATCATGCCGAGCCAGAACTCGCCGTCCAGGAAGCGCACCTCCAGACCGCTGGTGCGGGGCGAGCCGTCCCTGCGCAGCGTCGCGAGGACGTGATGGGTGTGCTGTGCGAAGCGCTCCTCGACGGTCTTCGCGAACTCCGGTTCGGCGGCGGTGAGGGCGGCCCAGGATGCGGTGGTGTTCGACGTCATACGGCGAGTGTCGCGCCGATACCCGACAGCCCCTGTCGTCTATTGCATGCGTTCACCGCATTCTTTTCACAGCCCGGCTCTGTCGTCCTCGCGGTGCCGGAGGTACCTTCCGCAGCATGTCGACGCAGATCCCCGCCCCGGTCCCCACCGACCAGCTGCTTTTCGCGATGCCGCCCGTGCACACCGACCCCGCCGACGAGCGGCGGTACCGCAAGGAGCGGCTCGCCGGGGCGCTGCGCACGTTCGGCCGGCTCGGGTACGAGGACGGGGTGTCGGGCCACATCACGGCCCGCGACCCCGAGTTCGAGGACTGCTACTGGGTGAACCCGTTCGGCATGCCGCTGCGCCACGTCACCGTCGGCGACCTCGTCCTGGCCGACGGGGACGGTCAGGTCCGCGAGGGCCGCCACCACGTCAACCAGGCCGCGTTCACCGTGCACGCCGAGGTGCACCGGGCCCGGCCCGACCTGGTCGCCGTCGCCCACTGCCACTCCACCTACGGCCGCGCCCTGGCCGCGCTCGGCGAGCTGATCGAGCCGATCACCCAGGAGGCCTGCGCCTTCTACGAGGACCACGCGCTGCTCGACGAGTACACGGGCGTGTCCGTCGACGCCGGCGAGGGCAAGCGGATCGCGGTCGCGCTCGGCGCGTTCAAGGCGCTGATCCTGCGCAATCACGGGCTGCTCACCGTGGGCGACTCGGTGGACGCCGCCGCCTGGTGGTTCATCGCGCTCGAACGCTGCGCCGAGGTCCAGCTCGCCGCGCGGGCCGCAGGCCGCCCGGTGCTCATCGACCGGCGCCAGGCCGTCGAGACCCGCGAGAAGACCGGCGGCGACCTCGTCGCGTGGATCAACTACCAGAGCCTGTGGCAGGACATCACGCGCAGCGAGCCGGAGTTCCTGGCCTGACGGCCCGCACCCGCCCTGTCCAGGCAGGTCAACACGCGTCCCGGCCGTTCACCCGGGCGAGATGGGCCCGTGCGCCGGAGCGTGCGCCGCGTAAGGCACAATTCCCTCTCATCGCAAGGAAGTTGACGACAGGCGCCACGAGCCGCGTGACCGCTGTCGAACGATCTTGAAGGTGGGGCGTCGCGGTGGCGGTGCAGGAAGCCCGGCAGGGGCAGGGGACGCACGAGGGCGGCTGCACGTGCGGTGACTGTCCGCACGGCGCGCGCGAGGGGCATCGCCGGGCCGTCGCCGCGTTCGCCGCGAAGCGCGACGCGTTCGCCGCGGGGCAGGGGCTGCCGCCCGCCGTCGAGCACTCGGCCGGCGCCTCCCGGCAGTGGATCTCCGACGAACTCACCCAGTCCGCGCGGGCCGTCACCGAACGCGGCCGCGAGGAGAGCAGCGCGTGGCTCACCGCACTGTGGCCGCGCACCCTGGCGGTGGTCTGGGGCGGCACCGGCCTGCTGCTGCTCGTCCAGGTGCTCACCGCGCTCGGCGCCGGCTGGACCGCCGCCCGCTCGGCCGGGCTCGTCGCCGCCGTCGTCACCGGCGGGCTGCTCACCGCCGCCGCGCACCTGCACCGGGCCCGCGGCGGCGCCCTCGCCCCGCTCGTCGGTGAGGACAACCGGCTCTCCACCTCGCGCGCGGTCGCCGCCGCCGTCGTGCTCCTCGCGGTCTTCGCCGTGCTCGTCCTCGCCGGTGAGCTGGCCGTCGCCGACGGTGCCGAGCGCCGCGACGCACTCATCGACGGGCTCGAACTGGCCCGTGGCGCCGGGCTCCTGACCGTCCTCGCCGTCGTCTGCGCGGTCGCCGTCCTGGTCCGCCGGGTCGTCGCCCTGCGCATCGCCGGACAGCGCCTGCAGAAGGTGCGGGCCGCCCGGCCGCGCGCCGCCGACCTGCTCACCGACGACGCCGGACGCGGCAGCTTCACCGACACGCAGTACGTCGTCGTCAGCGCGGCCGCGGTCGTCTGGGCGGCGGCCCGGCTGGCCCGCCGCCCCGACCAGCTGCCCGACCTGCCGTGGGGCCTCGCCGTCCTCGTCGCGGTGTCGGCGGCGACGTACCTGTGCGGCAAGTACGCGGAGGGCGGCCGGCCGGTCGTCCTGTCCGTGGTGCGGGCCCGCGAGGCCGGAGACCTGGACGCCCCGATCCGTACCGGGGACGACATCGAGATCCGCGGCACCGGGTTCGTGCCGCCCGGCGCGGGCGGCGCCGAGCAGCTGGCGCGGGTCGCGGTGCGGATCGGCGCCGTGCACGTCCACGTCCCGCTCGTGCCGGTCCCGGGCGGCTTCACCAACCCCACCGACGCCCTCCTCACGGTGCCGGTCCCGGTGGACGTCGAGCCCGGCCGCGTCGAGGTGCAGGTGATCACGGCGACCGGCGTCGAGACCAACCGCGTCACCGTCGACGTCCTCGACTGAGCCCCGGCACCCCCCGGCCCCGCGGACCCAGCCGAACGGCCGCACGACTGAGCCGAATCGCGCTCCCGTACGTATCGTCGAGTGACGGACGGGTTGCAGGCAGGGCAGCAGGCGCGGAGAGGCGGCGGACCGGCGATGGCACACGGCATCGGGACGGATGTGCACACCAGCTACGTCGAGGGGAGCACGGACTGGCGGGACTCCGCGCAGCGGTACGCGCTGGTGCCGCTGCGGATCTTCCTCGGCGTCACCTTCATCTACGCGGCGTTCGACAAACTCACCGACAGCGCGTTCTTCAAGTCGAGCGGAGCCGGCTCGATCGGTGACCAGATGCGCGGGGTGCGCAACATCTCCGCCTTCCCCGAACTCGTCGACCTGGCCCTCAAGTCCCCGCCCGGCTTCGGCTACGCGATCGCGCTCGGCGAGCTCGCGGTCGGGCTCGGGACGCTGCTCGGCATCCTCGCGCGGGTCGCCGCGCTGGGCGGGGCGCTCATCTCCTTCAGCCTGTGGCTGACCGTCAGCTGGGCCACCGAGCCGTACTACCTGGGCAACGACCTGGCCTATCTCATGGCGTGGCTGCCGCTCGTGCTCGCCGGGGCGGCGGTGTGGTCGGTGGACGCGTGGTGGCGCGAACGCCGCGCCCGCCCCTGACATCAGCGGCTCCGCCGCGGGGCGCGACC
>NZ_WWIA01000983.1 GCF_009870065.1 Streptomyces sp. SID5785
GACGCCGAGGCGCTGCTGCGCGCGGTCCCGCGCCCGCAGCGCGGCCGCCGCGGGCCGGGCGGACGGCCGTGGCGGGTGCGGCCGTTGCGGATACAGCCGCAGCGGATGCGCCGGGTGCGGTGGTACCCGCTCGGCGCGGCCGTGCTCTCGGCGGCGCTCGCGGCCGGGCTGACGCTGGGCCTGCGGGACGAGCCGCGGACGTACGGCTACCACCGCTGTGACCGGGGCGCCGTGTGCTTCTTCAGCGAGCCCGACGGCAACGGCGAGATGTGCGCGTGGACCGGGGACGACCCCGACTGGCTGGCGGGCGCGGCCCGTTGCCCGTGGACCCGCACCGACCCGGTGCGCTCGGTCTTCAACAACAACCAGGAGACGACGGCGGCCCACGACGTCGCCTACTTCCGCGGCGCCGACTGGCGACCCGCCGGATTCGACCTGCGGCGCGACACCCGGCGCACGGGCTGCACCGCGGTCAACCAGCAGGGCAACCTCCAGGGCGGCTACGCCCCGCGCTCGCACCGCTGGGTCCGGCACTGCTGAACACGTGCGGGCGGGGCGGTCGGGGGCGGGCGCACCCTCGCACCTCCTAGGTTCCCTCCACCGGCACGGCCCCCGAGACTGGGCGGGCGCACCGCCACGGGGGACGGTGCGTTCCAGGGGGAAGCACCAACATGAAGCGCACGCTGATGTCGGCGTGCACGGTCGCGGCGGCTGTCGTCACGCTCGCCGCGGCCGGGTGCACGCGCGCCGCAGGACCACCGGCCGCCGAACGCTCCGCGTCGCACGACCGCACGGGCTCCGTGTACGTGACGCTGTGCATGGCCGCCCAGGACCGCCTCGAGCCGCCGCGCTCCCGCGAGGGCCGGATGCGCCACGCGAACGCGCTCGCGGGGTGCCGGAGGATCAGCTCCGGCACCCCGCTGCTCGACGATCCGGCGCGGCTCAGTGGAAGAAGTGCCGCGTTCCCGTGAAGTACATCGTCACGCCCGCCTTCTTCGCGGCCTCGACGACCAGCTCGTCACGGATCGAACCGCCGGGCTGCACGATCGCCTTGATGCCGGCGTCGATCAGGATCTGCGGCCCGTCCGGGAACGGGAAGAACGCGTCGGAGGCGGCGAAGGAGCCGCGCGCCCGCTCCTCGCCGGCCCGCTCGACGGCGAGCTTGCAGGAGTCGACGCGGTTGACCTGGCCCATGCCGACGCCGACCGAGGCGCCGTCCTTGGCGAGCAGGATCGCGTTGGACTTCACGGCCCGGCAGGCCCGCCACGCGAACGCGAGCTCGTCCAGCTCGCCCTGCGAGAGGGCGTCGCCGGTCGCGAGGGTCCAGGTGGCCGGGTTGTCACCGTCGGCCTGGAGGCGGTCGGCGACCTGGAGGAGGGCGCCGCCGTCGATCTGCTTCGTCTCGACCTTCGCGGCCGGGCCGTTCGGGGCGCGCAGCACGCGGATGTTCTTCTTCTTGGTGAGGGCCTCGAGCGCGCCGTCCTCGTAGTCGGGCGCGACGATGACCTCGGTGAAGATGTCGGCGACCTGCTCGGCCATCTCCTTGGTGACCGGGCGGTTCACGGCGATGACGCCGCCGTAGGCCGAGACCGGATCGCAGGCGTGGGCCTTGCGGTGCGCCTCCGCCACGCTCGACGCGACGGCGATGCCGCACGGGTTGGCGTGCTTGATGATCGCGACGCACGGGTCGTCGTGGTCGTACGCGGCACGGCGCGCGGCGTCCGTGTCCGTGAAGTTGTTGTACGACATCTCCTTGCCGTGCAGCTGCTCGGCCTCGGCGAGGCCGCCCGTGCCGTCGACGTAGAGGGCAGCGCCCTGGTGCGGGTTCTCGCCGTAGCGCAGGACGTTCTTGCGCGTGTAGGCGGCGCCCAGGAAGTCGGGGTGACCGGAGTCGTCGGCGGCGGCGTAGTCGTCGGCGAACCAGGAGGCGACGGCCACGTCGTACGCGGCGGTGTGCTGGAACGCCTCGGCGGCCAGGCGCTTGCGGGCGGTCAGGTCGAACCCGCCGTCCGCGACGGCCTTCAGGACGTCGCCGTACGCGGCCGGGTTGACGACGACCGCGACCGACGGGTGGTTCTTGGCGGCGGCGCGCACCATGGACGGGCCGCCGATGTCGATCTGCTCCACGCACGCGTCGGGGCTCGCGCCGGAGGCGACGGTCTCCTTGAACGGGTACAGGTTCACGATCACGAGGTCGAACGGCTGCACGCCGAGGTCGGCGAGCTGGTTGCGGTGGTCCTCCAGGCGCAGGTCCGCGAGGATGCCCGCGTGCACCTTCGGGTGCAGGGTCTTCACGCGCCCGTCGAGGCACTCCGGGAAGCCGGTGAGCTCCTCGACCTTGGTGACCGGCACCCCGGCGGAGGCGATCTTTCCGGCGGTGGACCCGGTGGAGACCAGCTCGACGCCCGCCTCGTGGAGCCCGCGCGCCAGCTCCTCCAGACCGGTCTTGTCGTAGACGCTGACCAGCGCCCGGCGGATGGGCCGCTTGTTGCTCTCGGCGGTCACGGGATAACTACCTTTCGTCCCTCGATGGTGAAGCCGTCACGGGCCAGACGCCCCACGACCTCCACGAGCAGCGTTCGCTCGACTTCCTTGATGCGCTCGTGCAGAGCGCTCTCGTCGTCCTCGGTGCGGACCTCGACCACGCCCTGGGCGATGATCGGGCCGGTGTCGACGCCGTCGTCGACGAAGTGGACGGTGCAACCGGTGACCTTGGCGCCGTACGCGAGCGCGTCCCGCACGCCGTGCGCACCGGGAAAGCTGGGCAGCAGGGCGGGGTGCGTGTTGACGAACCGGCCGCCGTACCGGGCGAGGAATTCCTTCCCCACGATCTTCATGAAGCCTGCGGAGACCACCAGGTCAGGCTCGTACGCGGCGGTCGCCTCGGCGAGCGCGAGGTCCCAGTCCTCGCGGGTCGCGTGGTCCTGCACGCGGCAGACGAAGGTCGGCAGCCCGGCGCGCTCGGCGCGCTCGAGGCCCGCGATGCCCGGCCGGTCGGCGCCGACGGCGACGATCTCGGCCCCGTACGCCTCCGGTCCCTGCGCGGTGACGGCGTCGAGCAGTGCCTGCAGATTCGTGCCTGATCCGGAGACGAGCACGACGAGGCGCTTGGCCTTGGCCACGACGGGGCCCTTTCTCGGGGAACTGAGCGTCTTGCGACGACTTGCTGCCGCGCCCGGCGGTTTCCGCCTTCGTGTTTTCGTACGAAGGCTTCGGTGTCCCCGATACGGGGAACCCTACGAACCGGGCGACCGCCAGCAACGATACCGGCACTCCCGGCGGCCCCCGCGGGACGGGGGCGTGACCGGGAGGTAGCGTCAGCGTTCAGGAAGCGCCGGTGAAGACCGGCGCGGGACGGAACGCCGGGCGGCCGTGGGACGTTGACGTGACGAGCACGCCGCCCGACCGATGGTCCCTTCCATCGATCCCTTTCATCGACGACCTAGGGGAAGACGCACACCTGATGCCGGACCGAAGCCTTCGCCTCACGCTGCCCGCCGGCGCCGTCCTGCGGCGCGAAGGCCGACCCACGCCGCCGTCCCCGTCGCAGCAGCCGCAGCAGCCGTCCTCCGGGGAACCGGACTCGTCCGGCACCCAGGACGCTCCGGGTTCCTCGTCCGGCTCCGCGTCGGGCCCGGGCGACGACAATCCCTTCGCGCCGCCGCCCGAGGGCACGCCCGACCGCCCCTGGCAGCCGCGGCGCCCCGGTGGCTCCGACAGTTCGGACGGCCCGGACGGCTCGGACGGCTCGCAGGGGCAGGGCCAGGGCGGCGGTCAGGGCCGGACGCCCTGGGGCGACCAGTGGAGCGACCGCCAGCCCGGCCGCACACCGGGAGGCCGCTTCGGAGAGCGCCCCGGCGCCGGTCCGGGCGGCGGCCAGGGCGGCCCCGAGGGCCAGGGCCCCGGCCCCGGCGGCATGCGCTGGGACCCCACGGACCCGGTCCAGCGCCGCGCGCGCTACGCACTGCTGTCCGGCATGTGGGGCTTCTTCTTCGCCCTCTTCAGCTGGCCCTACGTGTCCCTGCTGCTGGGCGCCCTGGCCCTGTACTGGGGCATCAGCTCGCTGCGCGCCAAGCCCCGCACCCCGAGCCCGGACGCCCCGGCACCGGCCGCCCCCGAGTCCTCCCGGCAGCAGACGACGGCCGCGGTCGGCGGTCTGGTCACGGGCGGCCTCGCGCTGGCGCTGGTCGCCGCGATGTTCACCCTGAAGATCGTGTACGCGGACTACTACGAGTGCCGGTCGGACGCGCTGACCACCGCGGCGGAGAAGTCCTGCGAGGACCAGCTCCCGAAGCAGCTCCGCCCCTTGCTCGGCACACGCTGACGCAACCCGGCCGCGCGGCTGGTCGGGGTGCTGTCCGGGCAGGAGCTACGGCGCGGCCTGATCGGTCCCGTCCGGGTTCGGGGCGGGCTGGTTCGTCGTCGGGGCGGTGGCCCGGTCGGCGCCGGCGGCTTTCGCCCCGGGGCGGGGGACGGCTGAGCTCGGCGCCGCCTGAGCGGTCCCTTGCGCGGCCCCTTGCCCGGCCCCGTTCGGCGTTCCGTGCGCGGTCGCGTTGGGCGTTCCGTGCGCGGTCGCGTTCGGCGTCTCGTTCGGCGTTCCGTGCGCGGTCGCGTTGGGCGTCCCGTGCGCGGTCGCGTTGGGCGTTCCGTCTGCGGCCGTGCGTGCGGTCGCGTTCGGCGGCCCGTCTGCGGCCCTGCGTGCCGGCCCGTTCGGCGTCTCGTGTGCGGTTCTGTGTGCGGGCCTCGGCGTCCCGTCTGCAGCCCTGCCTGCGGTCCCGTTCGCCGACCCGCGTGACGACCCGTGTGCGGTCCCGTCCGGCGTCCCGTGCACGGGCCCATTCGCCGACCCGTTCGGCGTCCCGTGCACGGGCCCGTCCGGCGTCCCGTGCGCGGGCCCGTTCGCCGACCCGTCCGGCGTTCCGTGCGTGATCCCGTTCGGGGCCTCGTCACCCGCGCCGTCCGCGGTCGTGGTCGGCGTCGTGGCCGTGCGGGCCCGTGGGGTCTGCCCCACGAGGAAGTCGTACGGCTCGAAGCCCACCGCCCCGGAAGCGGACTCCAGCGGGGCGTCCGCCGCGTCCGCGTCCTCCGTGTCGGCCCGCTCCGCCTCCCGCGACGCCTCGCGTTCCGCCCGCGCCCGGGCCTTCGTCTCCGCCCTGACCTCCGCCGCGGCCCGGCGGCGCTCCACA
>NZ_WWIA01000984.1 GCF_009870065.1 Streptomyces sp. SID5785
GGCGGCCTCCGCCGCCCCCTCCGCGGCGTCCGCCGCCCCGGCCGCCCGCGCGAAGGCCGTGGAGGCCGGCGGCGACCTCGGACCGAACGTCATCGTGTTCGATCCCGGAACCGCCGGCATCCAGGCCAAGCTCGACGAGATCTTCCAGCAGCAGGAGTCCGCCCAGTTCGGCACGGGCCGCTACGCGCTGCTCTTCAAGCCGGGCAGCTACAGCGGGCTCAACGCGCAGCTCGGCTTCTACACCTCGATCGCCGGGCTCGGCCTGTCCCCGGACGACACCACGATCAACGGCGACGTGACCGTCGACGCCGGCTGGTTCGACGGCAACGCCACCCAGAACTTCTGGCGCAGCGCCGAGAACCTCGCCCTCGTCCCGGTCAACGGAACCAACCGCTGGGCCGTCGCCCAGGCCGCCCCCTTCCGCCGCATGCACGTGCGCGGCGGCCTCAACCTGTCCCCGGACGGCTACGGCTGGGCCAGCGGCGGGTACATCGCCGACAGCCGCATCGACGGCAGCGTCGGACCGTACTCCCAGCAGCAGTGGTACACCCGTGACTCCTCGGTCGGCGGCTGGCTCAACGCCGTGTGGAACATGGTGTTCTCCGGCGTCGAGGGCGCCCCGGCGCAGAGCTTCCCCGACCCGCCCTACACCACCCTCGACACGACCCCGGTCTCCCGCGAGAAGCCGTTCCTCTACCTCGACGGCGCCGACTACAAGGTGTTCCTGCCCGAGCTGCGCACCGGCGCCCGCGGACCCAGCTGGGGCAACGGCACACCGCGCGGCACCTCCCTGTCACTGGGCGAGTTCTACGTGAGCAAGGCGGGCGACACCGCCGCGACCCTCAACGCCGCGCTCGAGCAGGGGCTCAACCTGCTGCTCACGCCCGGCATCTACCACCTGGACGCGCCCCTGCGCGTCGAGCGCGCGGGCACCGTCGTGCTCGGCCTCGGCTACGCCACGCTGATCCCGGACGGCGGTGCCACCGCCGTGCAGGTCGGCGACGTCGACGGGGTGCGCCTCGCGGGCTTCCTCGTCGACGCCGGCACGACCAACTCCGAGACCTTGATCGAGATCGGCCCGGACGGCGCCTCCGCCGACCACGCGGCCAACCCCATCACCGTGCAGGACGTCTTCGTGCGGATCGGCGGCGCGGGCGCGGGCAAGGCCACCACGAGCCTGGTGGTCAACGCCCGGCACACCATCGTCGACCACACCTGGGTGTGGCGCGCCGACCACGGCGACGGCGTCGGCTGGGAGACCAACCGCGCCGACAACGGCGTCGTCGTCAACGGCGACGACGTGCTCGCCACCGGCCTGTTCGTCGAGCACTTCAACAAGTACGACGTGCAGTGGAACGGTGAGCGCGGGCGCACGATCTTCTTCCAGAACGAGAAGGCCTACGACGCCCCGAACCAGGCGGCGGTGCAGGACGGCGACATCAAGGGCTTCGCCGCCTACAAGGTCGCCGACTCCGTCACCACCCACGAGGGCTGGGGCCTCGGCTCGTACTGCTTCTACAACGTCGACCCGACGATCCGGCAGGACCACGGCTTCGCCGCGCCGAACACCCCGGGCGTGAAGTTCCACGACCTGCTCGTCGTGTCGCTCGGCGGCAAGGGCCAGTACGAGCACGTCATCAACGGCATCGGCGGCGCCACCTCGGGCGACACCACCGTCCCCTCCACGGTGGTGTCCTACCCCTGATCCTCGCCGGTCGCCGGCCTGGCCCCGGGCAGCTTCCTGAAGTCCCAGGAGGCGATCCGGTCCGGGGTCAGCCGGGCCCAGGCGTGCCGCCCGTCGTGCACCATCGCGCCGATCCCGAAGTTCTTGCGGGCGAACGCCTGCTCCGGGCCCTCCAGTTCGGGGCAGGGCTCGCCCGTGCGCGGGCTCTCGCCCACGAACTCGATCCGGCCCGACAGCTCCACGCCGTGCAGCTCGCCGTACTCCTCGCCCGCGTCGACCACCACGGCCACCCGGCCGTCGGCACGCAGATCGGCCCAGCGGCGGCTGCGTGCGAGCGAGTAGAGCCACAGCGCGCTCCCGTCCCAGACGAACCAGAGCGGGCTGACGTGCGGGGTGCCGTCCGCCGACACGGTCGCCACCCGGCAGGTGCGCTGTTCCGCCAGGAACGCGTCCAGTTCCTGCGGGGTCATCATGATCCGGCGGCCCCGGCGCTGTATGACGGCCATGTGTGCTCCCTCGGCGATCGGCCACTGATGCTGACGCTGCGTCAGAAAAGCAGCATGGGGGCTCTTCCGCCCGCACGCAATGGTGGTTAGGGTCCTCCCCCCAGGAACCGTCGGGCCGCAGGGGGTCGCGCATGCCGTCGCACGAGGATCTCGCCGAACTGCTCGCTCCGTCCGGCACGGTGCTGCTCACCGTCGAGTGCCAGCAGGGTGTGGTCGGCCCGGACAGCGCCCTGCCGGAGCTCGCGCAGGAGGCCCGCTCGTCGGGTGCGCTGACGCGTGTGGCGCTGCTCGTCGCCGCGGCGCACGAGAGCGGGGTGCAGGTCATGCACGCCGTCGCCGAGCGGCGCCCCGACGGCCGCGGGTCCAACCGGAACGGGCGGCTGTTCCGGGCGGCCGAGCGGCTTCCCGTGCAGCAGCTCACCGGGTCACGGGCGGTCCGGGTGGCGCCGCCGATCGAGCCGGCCGAGGAGGACCTGATCGTCCGCCGGCTGCACGGTCTGTCCCCGCTCGCGGGCACCGACGTCGACCCCCTCCTGCGCAACCTGGGCTGCCGCACCCTGGTCGTCACCGGCGTCTCCGCGAACGTGGCGGTGCCCAACGCCGTCTTCGACGCCGTGAACCTCGGCTACCAGGCCGTCGTCGTCCGCGACGCCATCGCGGGGGTGCCGGCCGACTACACCCCCGCGATGATCCGCAACACCCTCGCCCTGGTCGCGACCGTGACCACGACCCAGGACGTCCTCACCGCCTGGAAACGCCGGCCCCGCAGGGCGGAACGCTAGGGCTTGTCTCGCCCTAGGCGAGGCTGATCACGCCTCCGCTGGTCGTGATCTTCTTCTCGGCCAGTGGCTGGGTCGCCGGACCGTGCCGGACGCTGCCGTCCTCGATGGAGTACCTGCTCCCGTGGCACGGACAGTTGATCGTCCCGCCCTCCACCGACGACACCTGGCACTGCCGGTGCGTGCAGATGTCGGTGAACGCCTTGAACCGCCCCTTCTGCGGCTGCGTCACCACGACCCCCGCGTCGGTGAGGATCTTCCCCCCTCCCTCGGGCACCTCGGACGTCTTCACGAGCTCCTGGCCGGCCTGGTCGCCGCCGCTGCGCGACGTGGCCGCGGAGGTGTTCCCCGCCGGTTCCGACGGGCCGTCGTCCGAACCGCCGCACGCGCCGAGCGCCATGGCGATCCCGGTGGCGCCCACCGTCGCCACGACGGCGCGCCGGGTCGGGGCGGCCCCCGGAGGTGCGGACTCCTGCGAAGCGGTCATGCTGTCGGTTCCCTTCGGTAGGGGGTGCGGGGTGGCCTGTGATCCCGTGGGGGGATTTCCCAGAGGTACGAGGCGCACGGCCGGAGCGTTCAGCACTCCTGCGATCTCCTAACCTGGGCGCATGCTCACCGAAGTCACGGCGACCCGTTATGTCACCCCATTGAGGGAGGGCGGTTCGCTCCCCGGTCTCGTCGAGGGCGACGATCTCGTCCCGTACGTCATGAAGTTCACCGGCGCGGGACAGGGCCGCAAGACGCTCGTCGCCGAGGTCGTCTGCGGGCGGCTGGCCCGCGCGCTCGGCTTCCGGGTGCCCGAGCTCGTCGCGCTCGACCTGGACCCGGTCGTCGGCCTGGGCGAGCCGGACCCCGAGGTGCAGGAGCTGCTCAAGTCGAGCGGCGGCACGAACCTCGGGATGCGGTTCCTGTCCGGCGTCCTCGGGTTCGACCCGCTCGCCTTCTCCGTGGACCCGCAGGAGGCCGGCCGCGTCGTCTGGTTCGACGCGCTCGTCCACAACGTCGACCGCTCCTGGCGCAACCCGAACCTGCTGGTCCGACGGGGCGACCTGTGGCTCATCGACCACGGCGCCTGCATGATCTGGCACCACAACTGGCGCGGCGCCGCCGCCTGGGCGGACAAACCCTACGACGCGACCGATCACGCGCTCGCCCCCTTCGCGCCGGACGTCGCCGCGGCCGCCGCCGAGCTCGCACCCCGGGTCACCGAGGAGCTGCTCGGCGCGGCCGTCGCCGACATTCCCGACGTCTGGCTCGAGGGCGAGCCCGGGTTCGACACGCCGGACGCCGTCCGCCGCGCCTACGTGGAGACGCTGCGGGCGCGCGTCGCCACCGTCCACGAACGCATCACGCTGCCCGAGGGCGGCGCGCACCCGGGAGCAGGCCGATGAGCGAGCGCGACGTCCGTGACGTCTTCGAGTACGCGCTGCTGCGGGTGGTGCCCCGGATCGAACGGGGCGAGCAGATCAACGCCGGGGTGGTCGTCTACTGCCGGGCGAGGTCGTTCGTCGCCGCGCTCACCCACCTGGACGAGGCGCGGCTGCGCGCGCTCGACCCGGAGGCCGACGTGGCCGGGGTGCGCGCCGTCCTCGGCGCGATCGAGCGGCACTGCGCGGGCGGCGAGGGTGCGGGCCAGGCCGCCGACGACGACGCGGGACGCCGCTACCGCTGGCTGGTCGCACCCCGTTCGACGGTGGTGCAGCCGGGCCCCGTGCACACGGGTCTGACCACCGATCCGGCGGCGGAGGCCGAGCGGCTGCTCGACCTGCTGGTGCGCTGAGTGATCAGGGGCACGCGGTGGGTACGTTGACACCGCGTGCCAGGGCTTCTAGCGTCACCCGCACAGGGTACTAAGCGGTCGCTCACCCGCATCGGGGCGAAGCGGCCGCACTCTAGGGCGAGGAGACCGAAGAGCATGTCCACCACTGAGCAGCGCGTAGCGATCGTCACCGGAGCAGCGCGCGGCATCGGCGCCGCCACCGCGATCCGCCTGGCCGCCGAGGGCCGCGCCGTCGCCGTGATCGACCTCGACGAGGCCGCCTGCAAGGACACCGTCGAGCAGATCACCGCCGCCGGTGGCACGGCA
>NZ_WWIA01000985.1 GCF_009870065.1 Streptomyces sp. SID5785
AGGCGCGGCGGCGGCCGGGGCGGGCTTCGCGGCCGGCTCGGTCGGCGCAGCCCCCGCGGCTGCGGCACCGGGCTTGTAGTCGGCGAAGAAGTCCCACCAGGCTCGGTCTACCGAATTCGGGTCCTGGAGGTACTGCTGATAGATCTCGTCGACGAGCCACTCATTGGGGCCGAAGGCCGCAGCAGGGTCCTTGCCCTGCCCGCCTTGGTCGGTCTCGGTGGAGATGCTCGAGTTACTGGGGGACTGTGGCGACACGGCGTGAACCGCCCTCTTCCGCTTCTCACAAGGTGATGGACAGCGGGAATAAAGGCTACGCCCCCAACCCCGGGACGTGCAGACCGGGCCGGGCATCCGTCGCGTAAGTCACACCGGAAGTCGTGTTTCGGGCCGGGAAATGGCGGGAAACAACCGGGGTTTGCGTACGCTCGGACCCGCGCCCGGCGCGTTCGGGTACGCCTCGGCGCGGCTTGACCTCCGCCTGACCGAAACCCTACGTCAACTTTGCGGACGCGGCTCTCCCGGAAGAGTGACCTTGATCCGGCAGCCCCGGTCCGATTCGGCCACGAAGATCCGGCCGCCGTGCAGGTCCACGGCCCAGCGGGCGATGGCCAGACCGAGGCCCGTGCCGCCGTCGCCCTTGCCCTGGCTGTCGCCCGCGTCACCGCGGTTGAAGCGCTCGAAGACCCGGTGCCACTCGGACTCCGGGATGCCGGGCCCCTCGTCGAGGACCTCCAGGTCCAGGGACTCCGGGTAGGGGCCGCGGCGGGCGAGCACCGTGACACGGCCGTGCGGCGGGGAGTGCTTGACCGCGTTGTCGATGAGATTCGCCACGACCTGGTGGATGCGCTCCGGGTCCGCGTGCCCGGTCAGCTCCGGCGGCGACACGTCCAGGTGCAGATGCACGTCGGTCCGGGTGTGGGTGCCCGATCCGGAGGCGATGCCCGCGCGCTGCGACACCGCCATGTTGGCCTCTTTCAGGACGCCCGACAGGTACGGCCAGACCTCGAAGCGGCGGGCCTTGAGCGGGACCACGCCGTTGTCCAGGCGGGACAGGTCGAGGAGCGTCTCCACGAGCCGGCCGAGCCGTTCCGTCTGCTTGAGCGCGGTGCGCATCGTCTCGGGGTCGGCGGACATGACGCCGTCCACCACGTTCTCCAGGACCGCGCGCAGTCCCGCGATGGGGGTGCGCAGCTCGTGCGAGACGTTGGCCACGAGCTCCTTGCGCTGCTGGTCCTGCGCGGCCAGCTCGTCGGCCATGCGGTTGATGGTCACCGCGAGGTCGCCCAGCTCGTCGCGGCGGTCGGCGCCCCGCACCCGCCGGGTGTAGTCCCCGTGGGAGACCGACCGGGCCACCGTGTTCATCTCGTCCAGCGGCGCGGTCAGCGAGTGCGCCACGAACTGGGTGATGAGCAGCGTCGCGATGATCGAGAACACGGTGATGAAGCGCAGCTCCGTCGCCGTGTACATCGCCACCATCAGCAGACCGGTGGTGATGAAGACGGAGACGACGACGAGCGTGCCGAGCTTCGCCTTGATCGAGAACGGCCGCAGTCCGCCGGACGTCCAGCCCGGGTTCAGCGGCCGGTGGCCCCGCTCCTGCGGTGACCGGTCCCCGGCGCTCACGGTGTCGGCGTCTCCAGGGCGTAGCCCACGCCGTGCACCGTGCGGATGCGCTCCGCACCGATCTTCCGGCGCAGCGCCTTGATGTGGCTGTCGACGGTGCGGGTGCCCGAGGCGTCCGCCCAGTCCCACACCTCGGCGAGCAGCTGCTCCCGGGAGAGGACCGCGCGCGGCGTGTTCGCCAGGCAGACCAGCAGGTCGAACTCGGTGGGGGTCAGGTGCACGTCCTCGCTCCTGACCCGCACCCGGCGCTGCGCGTGGTCGATCTCCAGCTCGCCGAGCCGGAGGATCCCGCTGCGCGGCGTCGCGGCGGCCAGCGCGGCCCGCTCCATGCGACGCAGCAGGACGTGCACGCGGGCCGCGAGCTCGCGCATGGAGAACGGCTTGGTCATGTAGTCGTCGGCGCCCACGCCGAGCCCGACGAGCATGTCCGTCTCGTCGTCGCGCGCCGTGAGCATCAGGACCGGGACCGGTCGCTGTGCCTGCACGCGGCGGCAGACCTCGAGCCCGTCGAAGCCGGGCAGCATGATGTCGAGGATCAGCAGGTCGGGCTGCCAGGCCTCGGCCGTGTCGACCGCCGACGGGCCGTCCTGTGCGGTTTGCACGAGGAATCCCTCGGCCCGCAGCCGGGCGGCGATGGCGTCCACGATCGTGGGATCGTCCTCCACCACGAGGACCCGTCGCTGGGCACCCGGGGTCGCCGTGCTGCCACTGTGGGAGGTGTGTGTCTGCTCCATCGCCCCGCCCCTGAATGCGCGCCGTCCTGACGCGCTTGACGCTTGAATGATCTGGGTTGCGGACGCCAGCGTACGGGGAGTTACCGCCGGTCGGCTACGCGCCCCGTACTGCGAGGTGCACCACGTCGGGTACGCCTCGGACAACGGGGATCTCTTCGGTGCGGACCCCCTGGAATCCGGCATTCCGCAAGGTTCCTTCGAAAATCCCGGACGGCTGGGCGGACCACACGGCCAGCACTCCGCCGGGGTTCAGCCGGTCTTTGCAGGCGGACAGACCGGCAGTTGAGTACAGCCCCCCGTTGTCGTCGGTGACCGTCCAGTCCGGTCCGTTGTCGATGTCGAGACACAGGGCGTCGTAGCGCTCCGTGGCGTTGCGCACATGCGCCACGAGGTCGGCCTCGACGAGCGCCGTACGCGGATCGGCGACCGCCGCGGCGGACAGGTCGCGCAGCGGGCCCGCACGGTGCCAGCCGATGATCGCCGGCTCCCGCTCGACGACGGTGATCCGCCCCCAGTACGGATCGGCGGCCGCGTGCGCCAGCGAGAACCCGACCCCGAGCCCGCCGATCAGCACGCTCGGCCGCTCGCGCCCCGGGCCCAGGGCGTCGCGCGCGGCGTCCACGAGCAGCCGCTCGGAGCGCCCGTCGGAGGTGTCCATGAGGAACGTGCCGTTGGCGATGATCTGCAACAGGTCGCCGTGCCGACGCAGGACCACCTCGCCGAAAGGGCCTTCGCGGCGGTCCAGGACGACGGGCGGGCCGGGGGAGGACGGGGTCGTCATGCGGGCCATTGTCCCGGACCGTGCCCCGCGGCCGTGGCCCGTCTCACTCTGCGGATCGGGCGGGCACCGCGGGCGGGGCCGGGCGAAGAGCGCCTAGGGTGTCGGGTGGATCGGTGACGAAAGGGGTGTTCCGCGTGGAGCCACACGTGCGCACCGGCGCCGGCCCGGTGACAGTCCACCCGCCGCGGCCGGTGCTGAACGGGATTCCCGCGCAGCCCGGCGCCCCCGCGCGCGAATGCGTCCCGTCCGCCCGGCGCCGGCTGCGGCCCTGGCGGCTGCTGCCCACCCCGGCCGGGACGCCGTTCACCTTCGGGTACGCCTGTCTGCTCCTGGCCACGTCGCTGTTCATGGAGTTCGGGGACCCGCACACGGTCGCGGCCGCGCTGCGCGGGTCCAGCACGGATGTCGCGCACCTGTCCGAGCATCCCGTCCGGGTCCTGCTCGCGAGCGCGCTGTGGATCGCCGGCGGGCTCACGTCGCCGTTCGTGATCGCCTTCGTCGTGGTGCTGACCGCCCTGGAGCGCCGGATCGGCGGGCTGCGCACCGCCGGTGTCTTCCTGCTCGGCCACGTCGTCGCGACACTCGCCACCGAGGTCCCGGTCGGCCTGTCCGTCATGGCCGGGCACCTGCCGCACAGCTCCCTGCACCGGCTCGACTACGGCGTCAGCTTCGGCGTCGCCGCGAGCATCGGCGCCCTCGCCGGGCTGCTCCCGCGCCTTCCCCGCGTGCTCGTCCTCGGCGGGTTCGGCGCGATGCTCGTCCAGGACCTGCTGACCTTCGAGGACCCGATGACCGGCTGGGGGCACCTGCTGGCGCTCGCGATCGGCGTCACGACCTGGCCGCTGGTCCGCCGTCGCCGCCGCTCCGCCCGAACCGCACGAGGCAGTGCCACACCTGCTTGACGTACTGGAGCACCTCCTCCGGTGACCCGTACGCCGACCAGGCCCCCGGCTCCGTGACCGCCGAGGCGGCGGCGCGCCCCACGCACGCCGCGTCGATCAGACCCCCGGCGCCGAAGCTCTCCCGCACCCGCGCGGCGAGAGGCACCAGCCCCGGACCGCGGAACGCGGCGAGCTCCTCGTCCGAGACCTCCGGGCCCAGCACGAAGCCGGTGTGCCACTCCACCGGCAGCCCGAGCCCGCCGAGCAGTTCGCCGGCCTCGGTGCCGCGGAAGGACGGGTCGAGGACGAGTGCCTCCGCGTCGACGGCCAGGTCCACCTCCCCGTGCACCTGCGCCTCCACGTAGAAGTCCAGGGAGCGGCCGGGGCCGCGCGCGGGTCGCGGACCGGTGAGCGCCCCGATCTCCGCCACCGGGTCCGCGCCCCGGACGCCGAGCGACTGCCCGCTCGCCCGGGCGTCCTCCAGGAGTGCGGCGAGCACGGAGTGCAGGGCGTCGGCGGTGCCCACGTCGGCGGGGCCGACATGGCTGTCGCCGAAGCAGAACGTCGCCCGCGCGGTCGCCTCGGGGCGCAGCCGCACATGGCACGAGCCGAACCGGGGCGCGGCCCCGTCCGGATGCCGCATGACGTCGAGCGCCCCGTACTTGGGCCGCTCGGCGGCGCCCGCGTCGGCGTAGGCCCCGCCGAACAGGGTGTGCTCCCAGCCGTCGCGCAGCCCGCCGGGGTGCGCGGTGCGGCTCCCGTTGGACAGGCCCGTCTCGTACTGGCCCCGGTAGCGGCCGTCCGCGGCGATCCCGGCGGCGACCGTGGTGCGGCCGTCGGCGAGGAGGCGATCCGGGTGGAAGTTCAGCGTCACGCGCGCGTGGCCGCGCAGCGCCGCGATGAGCGCCTCGGCGGCGTCGGGGGTGACGCCCTGCCGGGCGAGCCGGTCGAGGGCGGCGCCGTGGGCGGCACGGGCGGTGGTGCGCAGCCGGTGCAGTGCGGCGTCCTGGGCAGGGGTCAGGCGGGTCGCGGGGGCCGTCATGGCTGTGCATTCTCGGCCCCGGCGACGGGGGCCCGCAAAGGGTTTGCGGCCGGTCAGGCGGCTGCGCCGCGGTACCGCGCGTTGGTCAGCGGGGCGACCGTGCGCCAGCCGACGGCCTCGTAGAGGAGACGGCCCTCGGGGGTGCAGGCCAGGACCGCGCGGGTCGCCCCCTGCGCGTGCGCCGCGGCCTGGAGCTGCCCCATGACGACGCGGCCGAGGCCCTTGCGGCGGTGCTCCTGCGACGTCTCGATCTGGTCGACGACCGCACTCGCGCCGGTCGGGGCGACCTGGCCGCGCGCAGCGAACGCCCCGTCGGCATCGGAGAGCAGTACGCGCGTGACGCCGCCGCGCGTCCACGTGCGCAGCGTGTACCCGTCGGGTGCGGCCGGGGCGACGGCCGGGCCGAGAGAGGTCGTCATCAGGTGGTCGCCCGAGCCGTACGGCTCCCACTCCGGGCCGAGCCAGGGCAGCACCCGGTCGAGGTCGGCGAAGACCTTGAGGTGGATGTTCGCCCCGCGGGTCGACTCGGCGGCCTTGCGGACATCGGCCTCGCGGACGTCGTCGCCGGTGGCCCCGATGACGTGCCGCCCGACGTGGTGCGGCAGGCCGACGTGGACGGTGTACCCCCAGGGTTCGACGAGCGGGGCAGAGGCCCCGCGCGAGACGACCCAGCCGTCGACCCATTCCCGTACCCGCGCGTCGGCCGCCATGCCGCCCTCCCGAACGTCAGACAAACGTAAGTGTCACTCTTGCGATGCACACCTTACGAACCTCTCGCCGGACCCCGACAGGGGCGATCGCTCACAGCGAACAGGCTCCGGGGAACATTCGGCGGCGCTCGTGCATTGAGTCGACATAGCTCAACTTGACTGCCAAAGGGGAGATCATGGCTTCGACGTCCACACCGCTCACCCTGCCCGTGCTGCCGCTCGACGACGAGGTCGTGCTGCCCGGCATGGTGGTGCCGCTGGACCTGAACGACACCGACGTACGCGCCGCGGTGGAGGCCGCACAGGCCGCCGCGCGGTCCAGTGGGGACAGCAAGCCGAAGGTGCTGCTTGTTCCGCGGATCGACGGCACGTACGCGAACACCGGCGTGCTCGGCACCGTCGAGCAGGTGGGACGCCTCGCCGACGGCGACCCCGGCGCGCTCATCCGTGGCCGTGGCCGCGTGCGCATCGGCGCGGGGACGAACGGCCCGGGCGCCGCCCTGTGGGTCGAGGGGCTCACTCTCGAGGAGACGCTGCCCGACCCCCTGCCCGGCTCCGTGACCGAGCTGGTCACCGAGTACAAGGCGCTCGCCACGAACTGGCTGAAGAAGCGCGGCGCCTGGCAGGTCGTGGACCGCGTCCAGCAGATCGACGACGTGTCCGCACTCGCCGACAACTCGGGATACTCGCCGTTCCTCAGCACCGACCAGAAGGTCGAGCTCCTGGAGACGGCCGACCCGGTCGCCCGTCTGAAGCTCGCCACGGCCCAGCTGCGCGAGCACCTCGCCGAGCAGGACGTCGCCGAGACGATCGCCAAGGACGTTCAGGAGGGCGTCGACAAGCAGCAGCGCGAGTTCCTGCTGCGCCGCCAGCTCGACGCCGTGCGCAAGGAGCTGCGCGACCTGAACGGCGAGCAGGAGGGCGAGGAGTCCGACGACTACCGGGCCCGCGTCGAGGCCGCCGACCTGCCCGAGCACGTGCGGACGGCCGCCCTCAAGGAGGTCGACAAGCTGGAGCGGTCCAGCGACCAGTCCCCGGAGGGCTCCTGGATCCGCACCTGGCTCGACACCGTCCTCGAACTGCCGTGGAACGAGCGCACGGAGGACGCCTACGACATCCAGGGCGCCCGCTCCGTCCTCGACGCCGAGCACTTCGGGCTCGACGACGTGAAGGAGCGCATCACCGAGTACCTGGCCGTGCGCAAGCG
The DNA here is from genome assembly GCF_009870065.1 of Streptomyces sp. SID5785. Lineage (GTDB taxonomy): Bacteria > Actinomycetota > Actinomycetes > Streptomycetales > Streptomycetaceae > Streptomyces. The sequence continues at coordinate 6,979 of NZ_WWIA01000985.1, forward strand.
GCGCGCGGACCGCGGGCTCGGCGTCGTCGGCGGACGGCGCGGCGGCGCGGTGCTCGCGCTCGTCGGCCCGCCCGGCGTCGGCAAGACCTCGCTCGGCGAGTCCGTCGCGCACGCGATGGGCCGCAAGTTCGTCCGCGTCGCGCTCGGCGGCGTCCGTGACGAGGCGGAGATCCGCGGCCACCGGCGGACGTACGTCGGCGCGCTGCCCGGGCGCATCGTGCGGGCGGTCAAGGAGGCGGGTTCCATGAACCCGGTCGTCCTGCTCGACGAGATCGACAAGGTCGGCTCCGACTTCCGCGGCGACCCGGCCGCGGCGCTGCTCGAAGTCCTCGACCCGGCGCAGAACCACACGTTCCGCGACCACTACCTGGAGGTCGAACTCGACCTGTCCGACGTCGTGTTCCTGGCGACGGCGAACGTCCTGGAGGCCATCCCGGAGGCGCTGCTCGACCGCATGGAGCTGGTCCGCCTCGACGGCTACACCGAGGACGAGAAGGTCGTCATCGCCCGCGACCACCTGGTGCCCCGCCAGCTGGACCGCGCGGGTCTCGCCGAGGACGAGGTCGTGATCGGCGAGGACGCGCTGCGCAAGCTGGCCGGCGAGTACACCCGCGAGGCCGGCGTGCGCAATCTGGAGCGCGCGGTCACCCGGGTGCTCCGCAAGGTCGCGGCCCAGCACGAACTCGGCGAGCGCGAGCTGCCGTTCACCGTCGGTGAGGACGACCTGCGGGCGCTCGTCGGGCGTCCCCACCACGTGCCCGAGTCCGCGCAGGACCCGGCCGAGCGGCGCACCGCGGTGCCCGGTGTCGCGACCGGCCTCGCGGTGACCGGTGCGGGCGGTGACGTGCTCTTCGTGGAGGCGTCGCTGGCCGACCCGGAGACCGGTGCGGCCGGACTGACCCTGACCGGTCAGCTCGGTGACGTCATGAAGGAGTCCGCGCAGATCGCGCTCTCCTTCCTGCGCTCGCACGGCGCGGAGCTGGAGCTGCCCGTCGCGGACCTCAAGGAGCGCGGCGTGCACATCCACTTCCCGGCGGGCGCGGTGCCCAAGGACGGGCCGAGCGCGGGTGTCACCATGACGACCGCCCTCGCCTCGCTCCTGAGCGGCCGGCAGGTGCGCACGGACGTGGCGATGACCGGCGAGGTCTCGCTGACCGGCCGGGTCCTGCCCATCGGCGGCGTCAAGCAGAAGCTGCTCGCCGCACACCGGGCGGGGATCACGACCGTGATCATCCCGAAGCGCAACGAGCCGGACCTGGACGACGTCCCGGCCGAGGTCCTGGACAAGCTGGACGTCCACCCGGTCACGGACGTCCGCCAGGTGCTCGAACTGGCCCTGGCGCCCGCTTCGGCGGACCTGGAGGTCCCGGTCGCGGCGTGACCCGCCGCGCCGCCACCGAAGGCCCGGCCCCCGCGCGGGGGTCCGGGCCTTCGGGCCGTTCAGGGGTGCGGGTGCCGGGCCGCGCCCGGCCGCGGACTCAGCCGTTGGCCAGGGCCTGGACCCGGTCGAGCGCGCCGTTGAACTTGTTGTGGTCGCCGACCGTCGGGCCGGACGAGGTGTACTGCCACATCGTGTAGAAGCCCCAGCCGGCCGGCAGCGTGCCCACGCTGGAGGCGTAACGGGCCACCCACAGCGGGTTGGTGGAGCCGAAGGCGGCGGAGTTGCCGGTGCACTGGGTCCACCAGCTGGTCGCCGTGTAGATGACGGGGTCACGGCCGGTGCGGGCCTTGTACTGGTTCGTGAAGCTCTTGATCCAGCTCACCATGGCGCTCTGCGAGAGGCCGTAGCACGCGTCGCCGTACGGGTTCCACTCGATGTCGAGGGCGCCCGGGAGGGTCTTGCCGTCCTTGGACCAGCCGCCGCCGTGGTCCACGAAGTAGTTGGCCTGGGTGGCGCCGCTCGTCGTGTCCGGGGTCGCGAAGTGGTACGAGCCGCGGATCATGCCGACGTTGTAGGAGCCGTTGTACTGCTGCGCGAAGTAGGGGTTCGTGTAGTACGTGCCCTCGGTGGCCTTGACGTAGGCCCACTTCACGCCGCTGTTCCACAGCGTCGACCAGGCGACGTTGCCCTGGTGGCCGCTGACGTCGACGCCCTCGGTCTGGACGGCGCGGTCCACGGGCGGCCGGCCGGTGTCGCCGTCGTGCGCGGCGACGCCCATGCCCATGAACGCCTCACCGCGCTGGGGGACGTCGGCGGCGTGGGCCGCACTCGGCAGGGTGAACAGGAGGGAGAGCGCTGCGAGAAGGGTTCCGACCGCGCCGAAGCGGGTCCGGCGCCGGGTCGTCGCGGGTCTGTGCACGGGCATGTGAGTGCCTCCGTAGGCCTCGTGGGGGATCAGCGGTACTGATCAGGGACCTGTGCTGTGCCGTTCGGTGCCGCGGGTGCTGTCCTCTTGCTGACCTGTCGACATGTCGGTGCCGTGATGATGGTGTGGACATGCCATGCAGCACGCTACGCACGTAGACCCGGACGAGGGAAGAGGGCCTGGAGGGTGCCGTTGGTCTACTCCTGCGAAATACTGGCGGAGCTGCGAAGACGGCGCGGATCGGCGACAACTTTCAGAGACTTTCAGAACAGGGAACCCGGGGAACCACAGTCCATGGCTGCTGACGTGAACGAAGACGGGAACGGCGGGCGTCGGGGCGCCGAACGCGACAGGGCGGCCGGTGCGACGCCGGGTGAACCGCCCGCCGGGGTGGACCACGAGTTCCTCGCCCTGGAGCGGGAGTTGACCTACTTCCTGCGCCGCGCCCGGTCCAGCTCCGGCGAGATGGCCCGCGAGGTCCACCCCGACCTCGAGCCCGCCGCGTACGGACTCCTCGCCCGGCTCGAGGAGTGCGGCGCCCAGCGCGCCACCGACCTCGCCGGGTACATCGGCA
>NZ_WWIA01000986.1 GCF_009870065.1 Streptomyces sp. SID5785
ACCGCGAGGGAGGCGCCGAGCAGGGACCGGCGCGGGGGAGAGGCGGGCGGGACGGCGGAGACGGGCAGGGCCGGCGGCGCGGGCGTGGACGGTGCGGATGCGGACGGTACGGGCGTGGACCGTGCGGATGCGGACGGTGCGGGCGTGGGGTCGGTGGATCCGGGGAGCGAACGTGTCGTGCGCATAGGTGAGTTGCACCTCGATGTCGGTGTCGTGCGTGCTGCGTGCAGTGGGCGAACTCATCTGCTGCCTCTGTTACACCGCTCGGCCCGTTCGGGTTCCCGCGCAGCGCGAAGCAGCCGGTGCGCAGGCCTAGATCCGCAGAACCGACAGTCGGGCGAGAAGGGTGCGCGGCGGTGGAGGGCGGGGCCGCCGCGCCCAGGCCGCCCCGCGTCGTGCGGGCGGCAGGGGGCCGGTCGGCAGGGGCCGCAGCAGGGCCGCCGTCAGCAGCAGGAGCGTCACCGAGCCGAGCACCGCCAGGCACACGCTCAGCGGGTCCATGCCGCCGTCCCCGGGCATCGGCGCCGACGCGGAGGTCTCCGGGTACCCCGTCGCCGCGACCGCGGCCGGATGCCCCGGCACCCGGCCGGACACGTGCTGCGGCGGCACGGACCCGTACACGCCCACGCCCTCGCCCACGTCACTGTCCATGGCGTCCGACGCGGAGCCCGGCACCGTTCCGTGCACGGTTCGCTGCACGTGGACCGACGCGGACGCATGCCCCGTCGGGTGCCCCAGCGTGTGCATGCCGACGATGCCGAAGAGCAGCAGTACGAACAGCACCCGCTGCCCGCGGCCGCCGCCGCCCTTCGTGATCGTCGTGCCCGCCATGGGGCGCACCCTACCCCCACCCGGTATCCGGGAGGCGCGGGCTCCCCACCCGGCGGATATGGCCCCGCGGGGCGGCACGCGAACGGCCCCCACCCGGCGGCACACGCCGCGGGGTGAGGGCCGCAGGGACGCGCAGGCGTCAGTGGTGACGGCGGAACGACGACACGTAGCCCGGGGCCGGCGAGCCGACACCCGTCACGTCGTCGTAGCCGCGGACCGCCTTCAGGGAGGCGTCCTTGCCGAGGCTGCGCACCGAGGTGAGCAGGCCGTCCGCCGCGTCGGCCCCGTTCGCGAAGTCGACCCGCGCCACGGCGAGGTCGTGCTTCGTGGGGTGGTCCGTCACGTCGTGGTAGATCCCGGTCCCGTACCGGTCGTAGATCGCCGGGTTCGCGAAGCCGATCGCGCGCCCGCCGCGGTTCTGCTGGGCCAGCGCCTGGACACCGGCGATGACCGGCGCGGCGAGCGAGGTGCCGCCGATGCGGTACTCGTCGTAGCCGAGCGAGCCGTCGGGCAGGGTCTGCGTCTGGCCCACCAGGAAGCCGGTGTTGGGGTCGGCGACCGCCGCGATGTCGGGCACGACGCGGTTGACGCCGCCGTTGGCCTTCGCCAGCGCGTTCGGCACGATGCCCTTCTGGTAGAAGGGTTGCGGGACGGTCCTGCTGGTGCCGCCGCCCGCGCCGGAGGTGTAGCCGCCGGGGAAGTCCTTCCAGCTCTTGCCGTCGGCCGACAGGTCGGCCTTCAGAGTGCCCCAGCCGGTCTCCCACTGGTACTTCTCGTGCTTGCCGACGGCCAGGGACGTGCCGCCGACCGCGGTGACCCAGGCGGAGTTGGCGGGGGTGTCGACCTGCTTCGTGCCGGTGGAGTCGACGTTGTCGCCCGCGTCGCCGGACGAGAAGTAGAAGCCGATGCCCTCGATCGCGCCGAGCTGGAACACCTGGTCGTACGCGGCGGCCAGTTCGGGCGTCTGGTTGGCCTCGACGTCGCCCCACGAGTTGGAGACGATGTCGGCCAGGTGCTTGTCGACGATCGTGTGCAGCGAGTCCAGCAGGTCGTCGTCGTAGCAGGACGAGGCGCCGACGTAGGTGATGTCGGCCTTCGGGGCGACCGCGTGCACGGCCTCGACGTCGAGGGTCTCCTCGCCGTACCAGCCGGAGGCGCCGCACTCCTCGGTCTTCGTGTAATCCGCCGGCAGAACCTGCTCGAGCTGGCCCTTGGCGTACTTCGCGTCGCCGTTGCGGGCCGCGTAGACGGCCGCGTCCTCGGCGATCGTCGGCGAGGCGTACGCGTCGGTGATGGCGACCCGCACCCCCTTGCCGGTGGCCTTTCCGGCGCCGTAGGCGGCCCGCAGCTGCTTGCCGGTGTAGCCCTTGACCGCGTAGGGGATCTTCGTGCCGTACGCGTCGGGGAGGGTCTTCGCCGTCTTCGAGCCGTAGTACGAGGAGAACGGTCCGGCGTTGCGGAACACCGCGTCCGGGGGCGGCAGTTCGTCCTTCTTCGTCGCCTTGTGCGGTGCGCTGTCCAGGCCCGTGACGGTGAGCACGGCGCCGTTCAGCGCGGCGGGCACGGAGGCGGCGGTCGCCGGGGCGCGGTAGGTGTGCTTGCCCTTGGCGAAGTCGTGCATCCGGGTGCCGAACGCCTTCTCGGCGGCGGCCACGTCACCGGACACGGATATGTAGTGGTCCGTGGAGCCGGTGACCGTGAGGCCCGCGGCCTCGAGCCACTGGGTGACCTCGGTCTTCTGCTGCTTCGTCGCGCCGAAGCGGGCCTGCGCCTCCTTGGCGCTCAGGTACCGGCCGTAGGAGGCCGAGGACGGGTCGGACACGGCGCGCGCGTACGCGGCCAGGCCCTTCGCGTCGCGGCCCGCCAGATAGACGCGGGCCCGGACCGTGTTGCCGTCCGGGGTGGCGCCGCGGTCGGCGGAACCGGTGGCCCACAGCGGTTTGGTGCCGGAGAGCGTGTCCCGGCCGCTCGGGGTGTCGGCCTGGGCGGCCGGCGACGCGAGGGCGAGGGCACCGGCGAGGAGCGGCAGTGTCGCTGCGACGCTCAGGCCGGCGCGGGTGCGGGTGCGGCGTGTGCCGCGGGTGGATCTCATCGTGGAAACCCCCTGGGTGAGGTGCACGTGTAATGCACACGCAGAGGGCCCCACTCTCGCCACGAACCGTTCACGTGCGGGGAATGGAACGATCAAGAAGGCGTCAAGTCGGCTCAAGTACGGTCAGGATGAACCGATTTGGGAGCTCACGGGCGGGCGCCGCGCTCCCTCAGCAGATCCGTCATCAGACCGATCTCGGACTGCTGCGACTCCACCATGCCGCGCGCCAGGCGCCGTTCGGCCTTCACCTCGCACCGCTTCGCACAGCCCTCGGCCATGTGCACGCCGCCCTTGTGGTGCGCGATCATCAGGCGCAGATAGGCGACCTCGGCCCGCTTGCCGCGATCCGCGCGCAACGCGTCCAGCTGCGTGTTCGTCGCCATGCCCGGCATCAGCGCCCCGTCCTCGCCGGCCGGCGCGTCCCCCATGCCCATCCAGGACATCGGCGGCTTCGCGGACACCTTGGGCAGCTCCCACAGATCGAGCCAGCCCAGCAGCATGCCGCGCTGGTTCGCCTGCGTCTGCGCGATGTCGTACGCGAGCCGGCGCACGTCCTCGTCCCGCGTGCCGTCGCGCACGATGTACGACATCTCGACGGCCTGCTGATGGTGCACGGCCATGTCCCGCGCGAAGCCCGCGTCCGCGGACTCGGCGGCCGGCACCGCGGGCCCGGCCGGCTCGCCGTCGGCCACGGCGTACGTGACGGCGCCGGCCGCGACGGCCACCGCCGCCACGGCCGGGACCAGCCATCGGGTCACCCGGCTCACCCGCTCAGACCACCCGTGCACGCGGCTCCCGGCTCGGGCGTCTGCTCGCCCTGCACGAACGTCGAGAAGAACGCGTCGACAGCCGGGTCCGAGGCGCTCTTCACCGTCCGCTGGTGCCCCCACGCGCTGAGCATGATCGGGTCCTTCTGGTCCTCGACCGGGCTCATCAGCGAGTACGGGGTCGCCCGCACCTTCTTCTCCAGCGCTTTCAGGTCGGCGTCGGCGGCCTTGCCGGTGTACGTGACCCAGACCGCTCCGTGCTCCAGGGCGTGCACCGCGTTCTCGTTCGGGATCGCCTTCGGGTAGACGTCGCCGTTGCAGTTCATCCACACCTGGTTGTGGTCACCGCCGACCGGCGGCTCCATCGGGTACGCGACCTTCTTCGCGACGTGGTTGCGGGCCAGCTTGCCGCTCCAGGTGCCGACGCCGTCCTTGTCGTACGTGAAGTGCCCGGAACCGGCCGCGGCCTTGCCGTCGGCCGGGTCGTCGCCGCCCTTCGTCACGGCCCAGGCGCCGACTCCTATCAGGGCGGCCACGACGACCGTGACCGCCGTGACCACGGCGATCCGGCGGCGCCGCTCGTGCGAGCGCTCGGCACGGCGCATCTCCTCGATGCGGTCCCGGCGGGACGGGGGAGTCGTGCTCTCGGCGGAACCCATGCGGTGTCCTTCGGTGAACGGCTGGGGCGGGCGGGTCCGCTGATCGTAGTGGGGAACGAGGGGGCGCGGGAGGCGCCTTTCGGCCCGCGCCGCCCGCCGTGCGCGGGCCCGCCGCGGCCGACCGGCGGGCCCGCTGTCGTAGGGCGGCCCGACGGCAGGCACTATGGCCCTGGAGGGTCCAGCGGGCACTATGGGAACCACACCGGCCGATCAAAGACGATCATGGTCGGCAACGCGCACGAAACGGACGTGTGGTGGGATGTGACCAGGCCCTACGACGTCCCCCTGACCGACGTCCCGCGGTAGGGGAGCAGGCGGCCTGACCGGCAAGGATGGGTGGAAGCGGAAGATGGACAAGCAGCAGGAGTTCGTGCTCAGGACCCTCGAGGAGCGCGACATCCGGTTCGTACGCCTGTGGTTCACGGACGTGCTCGGCTTCCTCAAGTCGGTGGCCGTGGCCCCCGCCGAGCTGGAACAGGCCTTCGACGAGGGCATCGGCTTCGACGGCTCCGCCATCGAGGGCTTCGCCCGGGTCTACGAGTCCGACATGATCGCCAAGCCCGACCCCGGCACCTTCCAGGTCCTGCCCTGGCGCGCCGAGGCCCCCGGCACCGCCCGCATGTTCTGCGACATCCTCATGCCCGACGGCTCCCCGTCCTTCGCCGACCCGCGCTACGTCCTCAAGCGCGCCCTCGCCAAGACCTCCGACCTCGGCTTCACCTTCTACACCCACCCCGAGATCGAGTTCTTCCTGCTCAAGGACAAGCCGCTGGACGGCTCCCGGCCCACCCCCGCGGACAACTCCGGCTACTTCGACCACACCCCGCAGAACGTGGGCATGGACTTCCGCCGCCAGGCCATCACCATGCTCGAATCGATGGGCATCTCCGTCGAGTTCAGCCACCACGAGGGCGCCCCCGGCCAGCAGGAGATCGACCTGCGCTACGCCGACGCGCTCTCCACCGCCGACAACATCATGACGTTCCGCCTGGTCATGAAGCAGGTCGCGCTGGAGCAGGGCCTCCAGGCCACGTTCATGCCGAAGCCCTTCTCCGAGTACCCGGGCTCCGGCATGCACACCCACCTCTCCCTCTTCGAGGGCGACCGCAACGCGTTCTACGAGTCCGGCGCCGAGTACCAGCTCTCCAAGGTCGGCCGGTCCTTCATCGCGGGCCTGCTGCGGCACGCCGCGGAGATCTCCGCGGTCACCAACCAGTGGGTGAACTCCTACAAGCGCATCTGGGGCGGCTCCGAGCGCACCGCAGGCGCCGGCGGCGAGGCCCCCTCGTACATCTGCTGGGGCCACAACAACCGCTCGGCGCTCATCCGCGTCCCCATGTACAAGCCCGGCAAGACCGGCTCGGCCCGCGTCGAGGTCCGCTCCCTCGACTCCGGCTGCAACCCGTACCTCTCCTACGCCGTCCTGCTCGCCGCCGGCCTCAAGGGCATCGAGGAGGGCTACGAGCTCCCGCCCGGCGCCGACGACGACGTCTGGGCCCTGCGCGACGCCGAGCGCCGCGCCCTCGGCATCGAGCCGCTCCCGCAGAACCTGGGCGAGTCCATCGCCCTGATGGAACGCTCGGAGCTGGTCGCGGAGACGCTCGGCGAGCACGTGTACGACTTCTTCCTGCGCAACAAGAAGCAGGAGTGGGAGGAGTACCGCTCGGAGGTCACCGCGTTCGAGCTGCGGAAGAACCTGCCGGTGCTGTAAGCGCAGGTCAGAGCGGTTTCGCACCGCATCAGGCTTTCGGGGCCGCCGGTCACAGACCGGCGGCCCCGTCGTGTGTGGTGGAGGCTGGGCCGTGTGTGGGCCGTGGGGCGCTCAACTTGGGCTCGAGGTGGCTGCAGTAGGCACACTCCGGGAACTCCTGGCACAACTTTCCCGGAAGGTACAATCGGATGGTGGCATGGACCGTGGCTTACGCATTTGACCAGTTCTACTCCACCATCAACCTTCCGGGTGATCACCGCACGTTGGCGAATACCCGCAAAGACTGGATCCTGCGTCGGATCGGTAGCTCTCTGGATATTCTGGATAGCTTTCCCATGGGCTCGATTCCTAGGTTTACGGCCCTCAAGGGGCATGCCGACCTCGACGTCATGCTTGTCCTGAACTACGGAAAGCACATCAAGGACAAGAGGCCATCCACCGTCCTTACGAATCTGAAGTCTGCCTTGGGTTCGGGTGCTGGCAGTGTGCGCCGTAATGGTCAAGCTGTGACCATGAAGTTCATGTCATGGCCTGACGTAGACGTCGTTCCTGCTGCGAGGTATCGCACAGACGATGGGAAAATCTCGCACTACGAGATTCCTGACATGAACCGAGAAGAGTGGATCGAGACGAAGCCGAATCTCCACTCCCGGCAAATGCTGGACGCTTCCTCGGTGAGGGGATCTAATTTCAGGCGAGTTGTGAAGATGGTAAAAGATTGGAATAGACGCCAAGGTGTCAGCATTCAAAGCTATCACGTGGAAGTCATTGCGCTAAAAATTCAGGGAATCGACTGGGATGATACTGGATACGCCGTATATCAATGGTTCCTGAAGGCGGAAACCTCCCTTCAATGGCTATGGCATGAGGGCAAGGATGTCTCAGAGTATCTCGGCTTTGAGCGGGCGTTGAAGGCTAAGAGTCAGGTCGCCGATGCGAAGGATAAAGCGCTGTCGGCCTGGTATCAAACCTATAGCGGGCGAGATAATCATCGTGAAGCGATTCGTATTTGGCGTTCCGTCTTTGGGAATAATTTCCCTGCCTATGGATAACTGGGAGTGACCCTATGCCCCGGTCAACGAACCCGGCTATCGCTGAGGCGCAGAATTCTGTTAGATCGCTGAGGCTTCTTTCCGCGCAAAGAAGGCTCTATGCGGACGCCAAGTTGATTCATAATGTCAGACTGGCTGTCGTTATTTTGGCGGGAATTGTCAGCGTGGCTCTGGCGCTTTACTTCCCGTCGGCTCGCGCTCCTATTGGATTCGGATCCGCAGTTGTTCTCCTGTTGATCAGTATTGTAGGAAGCGCTAGAGAGCGGAGGAAGAGTAAGGAGGCCGCCAGTGTGCAAGAGGAGTTCGATACCGGAGTTTTCCAACTCTCATGGAACAGTGTTCTAGCTGATCGTCCAACGAACAGCCTCGTAGTGGAGGCCGCTCATCGACATAAGGGTGATGGGCTTGCTGATTGGTATAGCGACACCGAATCCTTGGCCCGCCCCCTCGATGTCCTCGTTTGCCAACGGAGCAACTTGGCCTGGGGCGTTTCGAATCACCGGCGATGGGCTGCGACTGTCATGGCGGCTATAATTGCATGGATTGCTGGGATCGTAGTTATTTGCTACTTTCTTGAGTTGTCATTTCCGAGTTCGATTTCTGCCGTGATCACGCCTCTCCTTCCAACATTTCGTGAGTACATAGAGATGTGGCGTTCCAATGTGGAGAGCATTCGAGCAAAAGAGAAGGCGGAGTCGAAGATTTCCGACATCTGGGAATCCGCCATGAGTAGCCGCCGACTTCCCTCCGTCGCTAAGTGTCGCGAGGTGCAAGATCGAATTTGTGTGATCCGTCAAACTAATCCGATCATTCCCGATTGGTTCTATTGGGCCTTTCGGGATAGAGGGGAAAAGGTGATGCGGGTCAGTGTTGCTGACTATGTTGAGCAGGCGAGATCTAAGGGGATGGCCTGAGGTACTTGCCACATGGCGCGGATATTGCGAACTGTATGCACGCAGCGGGCCGACTGGCCCGGCCATGTGGGGCGGAGGCATGAGGCAGGTCGGGCCGCTGAGGCTGCCCGCGCCCCCGCCCCCGCCTTGCGCGGGCCTTGACGGAGTGTGGAAGGTTCTACCGCGGCAGGGACCTACAGGGGTTTGCATTGCCGTACATACTGTCCACGGCTTTACGAGACCTTCCGTCACTGCTCGGCATTAGGTGTGTGTACACGCGAAGCGTGAAGCCGGGATCTGTATGTCCCAGGTACGTGCTTAGAGCCTTGATGTTCTCGCCGGCGTCCAGGAGTACGGACGCGTAGAAGTGCCTGAGCGCGTGCATGCCGTGTTCGCGTGCTGCTTGGTGACGCTCGCCCGGATTGGGCTCAGGGATGACGCCAGGCCGAAGGGGAGCCCCCGTCGCTGAATGCCCTGCGGTCCGACGTCGGCGAGGTCTGGGGCGCCTACCAGGCTTCCCAGTACGGGTTCGCGACGCGGCAACTGCCCTTGGTCCTCTCGGATGCTTTGCTCGCCGCGCGTGCGTACGGGGGAGAGGAGAGGGAGGAGGCGAACGCGCTGCTCGCCCTGACCTACCAGGGGGCCGCGATGGTGCTCGGCAAGCTGGGGGAGAGTGAACTCGCCTGGATGGCTGCGGACCGTGGCCTTGCCGCCGCACAGCAGAGCGGTAACCACGTCGTCATCGGATCGCTCTTCCGGTCTGTAACGCACTGCCTCCTGTCCACGGGCCGCTTCGAGACTGCCGTGCAACTCGTGAGTGACGCGGCTGGCTTTCTTGAGCCAGGACGGGGCGAGGCGACCCCCGCGTTCCTGTCTGTCTACGGGACTCTCTTCCTGACGGGCTCGATGGCGGCGGCCCGCGCAGAGGACCGTGCGACGACGCAGGCATTCCTGCGTGAGGCGGACGCGATGGCGGCACGGCTGGGCGCTGACGGTAACCACATGTGGACGGCCTTCGGGCCTACGAACGTCGCGATCCACAAGGTGGCAACCGCGGGCGAGCTGGGTGACTTCCAAGTCGCGGCGGAGCTGGGACCGCAGGTCGACACCAGCGGGCTCCCTGTTGAGCGCAGGGTGCGCCACAACCTCGAAGTGGCCCGAGCGCTCACGGCCTGGAACCGCACGGATGACGCGCTCAGCGTGGTCCTGGACGCCGAAGAGATGGCGCCGGAGCAGGTCCGCCACCACTACATGAGCCGAGAGATCGTGCTCGGCTGGGTGCGCGGCACCCGTGGCCGGCCGACGCGTTCCGTGGCTGACCTGGCCGAGAGGCTTCGAGTGATCTGATCTGGTTAGGCTCAGTCGGATGAGCGAGACCGAGAACGAACACGAAGCGAAGATGGCGCGCCCGCGCATGGCCTCGGGCGCGCTCTTCTTTGATGCCCAGGGCCGTGTCATGCTCCTTGAGCCGACGTACAAGGACTACCGGGACATTCCTGGGGGGTACGTCGAGGTGGGCGAGTCTCCGTTGCAGGCGTGCGTCCGCGAGGTCCGAGAGGAACTCGGCATCGAGCCAGAGATCGGGCGTCTCCTGGTCGTCGACTGGGCGCCGAGCCCGGCAGAAGGCGACAAGCTGCTCTACCTCTTCGACGGAGGTGTTCTCTCCGAGCGGCTCCAGGCCGAGATCGTCTTGCAGGCATCCGAGATCAAGTCCTACGCCTTCCACCCTGTCGACGAGGTAGACGACCTCACGATTCCGCGCCTCGCACGCCGTGTCCGAGCCGCGGTCTCCGCTCGACATGACGGTTCCGTGGCCTATCTGGAACACGGCCAGTTGCCGTAGAGAGGGTACGCATACAGGAGCGATCTCCGAGGGGCGCAGGACGGGGCTGCATGGTGCGCCCAGCTCGCTCGACCGCCATACGAGTCAGTGCCCCCTCCGCTGCGCAACTATGGAGGCAGCCTCGCATTCGGGTGGTAGTGCCCACTCTGTGACGATAAGCCCAGCGAGTTCAATCAATTCTTCAGTAATTCCCAACTTGTACAGCGGAGTCTCGGTGTGGCGCTTTAGCCATTTAATACGCCTGTCCCGCTCTGTCTGATTCAGGTTGGCCCAGACGTCAACAAATACTTGGCCGTACTGTTCGCGCCCGCTGGAGATCTTCTTGCGCACGTAGGGTAACGATGCTGGATCTTGAGCCAGGGAAACCAAGAGCCACGCTGTTTCGTAGTTCAGAGGGGAGCCGTGATTTGAGGTCAACCTGAGAGCTCGCCACTGAGTCAATGGGGCGAGTAGCCATCGCCATGTTGGTGTTGAGCCCGCCACGGAATCAGCTTGCCCGCTCTTCGCGAGATGAACTCGACTGCTCCAATTGCAGCTCGCGCTTCCTCTGCTCCTCTTTGAGGCGCTCGATATACCGTGCGAACAGGCGAAGGCGGTCCGCTTCGGCTAGCGGCACGCCATTCTGACTCGCGTACTCGTCAAGCATGAACTGAGAGGCGTTGTAGTGCTTCTCGATCTCGTCCGCGGTGGACTGAAGGTTGTACCCGCGCTCTCGGAACTTGAAGTAGCCCGTCACGCCAGCCGATATGCCGACCAGGGCGCTCAACGCTGCGGTACTTATAGAGAGCGCCTTGTTTGCCCCCTCGTTCATGGCCGTCAGAGTCGACGTGACGATAGATCCACTGATAATTACCAGTTGGAATGCATTGTGGACCCGCCTGTTCCTGGAAGCCCCGATGCGGTACTGCGTAATTAAGTCGAGTGATGCTTCACGGTAAATACGAAGACCTGAGGGGGAATCCAAGGGTAATCGTGCTGCAGCTGACTGGCGATCTTGCAGGGCATTGCGAAGGGACCCTGTACGGTCCACAATCTTCTTTCGATTCTTCCAGATCACCCAAGTGAGGGAGATCCAGAAGCCCAGCACTATCACCAGGCCTGCCCAGCGCGTAAATGTTGGCTTGGACTCCCACAGTCCAATTATGACGGTGTAACCGAGCAGAAAGGCTAGGGTGATTGCGCCCATGAGGCACAGCAGGAAGATGCGCTGAAATGTTCGTGAGGCCCGTAGATCATCCTCAATCTCGTCAAACTCTTTGACGAGCCTCCGGTATTCTTCCTGTCGTTCCCTCTCTTCTTCTTCCGATAGTGCAGGTGTGCCGTTCGAATCCCCGATCGGCGTGCTTCCCCGGCCGCCTCCCGCACTCTGCCCACTGACCACAGTGCCCCCGTAGGTTATTTCGGTACTCGATCTTGGGAGGCTACGAACTATCAAAGTGGGCCACAATGGTGCATTGGCGCGCGTGAGGCTGGGCGTAATTTCTGGTTCGCTTGTGACTCAAGTTATCTGTCTGGCACTTGCTTTTCGGTCATGTCAAGTGGAAATTCCCTCAAGTCCTTGCAGTCCGTGAGGGTCGGATCAGGGCTTGCAGGCTGGGGTGTCAACCCCATGACAACTGACGGACCGGACCACCCCTCCGGGGGGATGAACGGTGTTCGATGCCAACCGCAACGCCTCTGCCCCGAGCAAGTTGGCGAATCGGCCGGCGGCGCAGGGGTCGGTCGCCGGGCCGTCCCTGGGCCGTCAGAGGGCAGCCCGCAGTGACCGACGATGACCACCAACACTCCCCGCACTGCAGGTCAGAAGGGGTTCGGAGCGGATCGTCGCAGTCCACCGCAGAGACTCATCAATTCCTGCGCAACAAGAAGCAGGAGTGGGAGGAGTACCGCTCGGAGGTCACCGCGTTCGAGCTGCGGAAGAACCTGCCGGTGCTGTA
>NZ_WWIA01000987.1 GCF_009870065.1 Streptomyces sp. SID5785
TTCCTGATCTTGAGGGTCAGACCCCGGCGGGTGTTGGTAGCACCCTGCCGGGGTTGTTTGTTGTCGCGAACCTAGAGCGCCGCGACCCTCCGCCGCAAGCCGATCACGGAAAGTCATCGCGGACGGCATCGGGGGAGGGTGGGTGGTGGGTCGAGACCCGTCCACCCATTCCACTGAAGGCAGGGCTCGCGTCCCGAAGCTCGGCGCTCAGGCGGTGCGATCGGCGCAGGCGTGCGCCAGAAATGCGGTCCAGGCGGGGCCAGTTGCGGCGAAGCTCGGGCTCTGGGGGCCGAGCTTCGAGTCGCGGAGGTGGATGCGGTGGGGGGTGCGGGCAGCTTCGACGCAGTTGCCGCCCTGACTGTCGCTGTGGCTGGACTTGTGCCAGTCCAGGGCGGCTTCGATGCAGTCGCCTCCCTGGCTGTCGCTATAGCTGGACTTGAACCACATCAGGTGCGTGCTCACAGCTCCTGAGCCACCTTTCCGATGAACTCGGCCGACTCCTCGACGCTAAGCGCGTGTGTGCGGATCATGCCATGCGTCCGAGTAAGCACACTGACCTTGGCCGGGTCCGTATACAGGGCGCCCGTCTCCGGCCCCTCCACATACGCGTGGTGCTCGTGATCGGGGCTCTCCAGCAGAACAAGGGAACCGTTGAGGGCCACCCCACACGCACGCCCCGTAGGCAGCACCTGAATCGAGACATGATGCAACCGCCCTAGGTCCAGGATGTGTTGGAGCTGCTCACGCATCGCCCCTGCACCTCCCACAGCAGTGCGCAGTGCCGCCTCGTACACCACAAAGCCGTACATGGCGCCAGTACGGGCGATCATCGCTTCCTGCCGCTTGAGCCGGCCGACGATGCGCTCCTCGACGGTCTCGTCGTCAAGGGGCGGGGAGCTGGCACTGATGAGAGCGTGCGCGTACTCCCGCGTCTGAAGCTGCCCTGGAATGAGGAGCGGCTGGTACGAGAAGGAGGCGATCGCTTCCTTCTCGATCTCCATGAACTCCTGGGAACGCTGCGGGTGCGGCTCCGGCTTGAGGTACTCCTGCGCCGCGACGATCTTCCCGCCCGCCCGGCACAGCTGGTCCGCGATCTGGAGGAGGTGGGTCGTGGGGCGGCGACGGCCGTTCTCCATCGACTTCACGTACTCGTAGCCGTACCCGGCCTCGTCGGCCAGAGTCTCGCGGGCGACACCGGCCTCGGTGCGCCAGAGCTTGATCTGACTGCCGCAATAGCGCCACGCAGGATTCGTCACCGGGTCCACGAGGGGTACAACTACCCGCTGTACCCCTGTGGTTACTCCCCCGGCCGCGGCTCGGGCGGAACCGTGGTGCGCATGCACAGCGAACCGCCCACGAGGCTTCCGCAGGACATCGAGTGGCGCATGCCACGGCGCGCACGGAGCGTGGGGAGGGCGCGCTCGCTGTTCCGGGAACAGGCCGCGTCGTGGGGGCTGGAGAAGGAGGTGATCGAGACGGCGGAGCTGCTGCTCAGCGAGCTGATGACGAACGCGTACCTGCACGCCCGGGTCCCGGCCGGCCGCGAGATCTGGGCCCGGGCGGTGCTCTCCGAGGGCCGGCTCCGGGTCCAGGTGACGGATGCGAGTGAGGTGCTTCCGGCGCCCGTGTCGCCCGGACCTGCGCCGGTCGACGCCGAGTCGGGGCGCGGACTGGCGCTCGTGGCCATGCTGGCGGACGCGTGGGGCGCGCAGCGGCGGGAACCCGGCGTGGGCAAGGTGGTGTGGTTCGAGATGAAGGCCGGAGAGGAGACGCCTGCGCAAGGGCGCCCGGACGTCAGCCGGTCAGGGCCGTCGTGAACTCCGCGCGGTGGTCCGTCAGCCAGGTCTGGAGGCGGTCCCAGCGGGGCCAGCCGCCGCGCTCCTCGTGGATGCGGGTGAAGTGCGGGTCTCCCGCGGCCAGGCGGGCGGCGACGAAGGCGCGGCAGACCGCCGTGGTGTCCTCGATCGTGGCGGGGAGCGCGGCGCGGTCGGCGGGGCTGCCGAGGCCGTACGCGTCGGCGAGGACGGTGAGGCGGCGCGGGACGTCGAGGTGCGGCGGGTAGGAGTGCGCCGCGGCGTGCGGGTCGAGCATGGGGATCCAGTAGCGGGCGGTCATCGCGAGGTCCCACACCGGGCGGCCCGGGGCCGCGAGGTCGAAGTCGATGAGGGCGGCGGCCCGGCCGTCGCGGAAGACGACGTTCTCGGGGCAGACGTCGTTGTGGCACAGGACCGGGCCGCCCTCGGGGTCGGCCATGTCCCGCGGCCAGTCCGCGTCCCGGGCTGCGGCGTCGAGTGCGGACGCGTCGTGCAGACGGCGCAGCAGGGCGCCCACCGAGCGGAGCGACGCGTCGGTCATGGCCCAGGCGGGGAAGGGCGGCAGGGCCACGTCGCCGGGGACGTACGTGAGCCGCTCCCGGCCGGTGGCCGGGTCGTGGGCGACGGGCAGCGGCGCCCCGTCGAAGCCCCGCGCGCGCAGCGCCCGCAACCGGGCGTGGAGTGCGGGGGCGTGCGCCGGGGCAGGGCGGTCGACCGCCCTGCCGGTGCGGAAGACCGCGCCCGCGTTGGCGAGGCCGCCGGGAAGCGGTTCCGGGGTGGTCACACCAGGCGGCGGGCCGTCGCCCAGCGGGTCAGTTCGTGGCGGTTGGAGAGCTGGAGTTTGCGCAGGACCGCCGAGACGTGGGACTCGACCGTCTTGACCGAGATGAAGAGCTGCTTCGCGATCTCCTTGTACGCGTAGCCGCGGGCGATGAGGCGCAGGACCTCGCGCTCGCGCTGGGTGAGGCGGTCCAGGTCCTCGTCGACCGGTGGGGCGTCCGTCGAGGCGAAGGCGTCGAGGACGAAGCCCGCGAGGCGCGGCGAGAAGACGGCGTCGCCCTCCTGGACCCGGAAGACGGAGTTGACCAGGTCGGTGCCGGTGATGGTCTTGGTGACGTAGCCGCGGGCGCCGCCGCGGATCACGCCGATCACGTCCTCCGCCGCGTCCGACACCGACAGGGCCAGGAAGCGGACGGGGTTGTCCGGGTCGGACATCAACGCGGCGCTGCGGCGCAGGACTTCGACGCCGCCGCCGCCCGGCAGATGGACGTCGAGCAGGACGACCTCGGGGCGGGTCGCGGTGATGACGGTGACCGCCTGGTCGACGTCGGCGGCCTCGCCGACGACCTCGACGCCGGTCTCCTCGGTGCGGCCGATCTCGGCCTGGACGCCGGTGCGGAACATGCGGTGGTCGTCGACGAGGACCACCCGCACGTGCCGTCCCGGGCCGGTCTCCTCGGTGGTCGCTGTCGGTTCCGTCATGACGTCCTCGTCCTCTCCGGCCTTGTCGTCGAGCCCGCTCACCGGGTGCTCCTCATGGTCAGTTCGACCTCCGTGCCGCCGTCCGGGACCGCCCGCAGCCGGGCCGTCCCGCCGTTGCGCTCCATCCGGCCGATGATCGATTCTCTTACGCCCATGCGGTCGGCGGGGATGGAGTCGAGGTCGAATCCGGGCCCGCGGTCCCGTACGGACACGAACACCTCGATCCCCGCGTCCGTCGTCTCCACCTCCGCGAAGACCTGGACGGCCCCGCCCTCGCCACCGTACTTGGCGGCGTTCACCATCGCTTCCCGCGCGGCCTGCATCTGCGCGCCGAACGCCTCGTCGAGCGGGCAGTCGCCGACGACCACGACCTCGAGCGGGACGCCGTGCTTGTCCTCGACCTCCGCCGCGTTGCGCTTGACGGCCTCGGCGACCGTCTCGGGCTCCTGCGGGTTCTCCGCGGCGGCCGGTTTGTAGAGCCAGGCCCGCAGGTCGCGCTCCTGGGCGCGGGCGAGGCGGCGGACCTCGTTCGCGTTGTCCGCGTTGCGCTGGATCAGGGTGAGGGTGTGCAGGACGGAGTCGTGGACGTGGGCGGCGACCTCGGCGCGCTCCTGGGCCCGGATGCGCATGAGGCGCTCCTCGGACAGGTCCTGGGTCATGCGGATCAGGTAGGGGCCCGCGAGGAGGGCCACGCCGACCAGGACCGCGAGGGCGGCCTGGAGGATCGAGCCGAGGTGCTCGGTGGCTCCCTGCGTGACGAACATGCCGGTGACCCCGGTGCCGACGAGCAGCACACCGGCCGCGGCGCGCGCCAGGTTCAGGGTGCGCCGGCGGCGGCCCGCCTCCATCCAGCGGGCGCGGCGCGCGTTGTCCGCCTGCCGCCAGACCAGGGCGACACCCGCGGCGACGAGCACCGTGGGCACCACGTACGCCTTGGTGTTGCCCGTCAGGTTCACGTTCTGCACGAAGATCATCGCGACGATGACCATGAGGACGAGGGCGAGGATCTGCCCCTTGTCGGGGCGGCGCGCGACGAGCCTGCGGCGTCCGTCGGGGGACGTCTCGGTGGTCAGCACGGACGGCCGGTCGCCGCCGACCCCGCCGACGCCGAGCGGCACGAAGAACCAGAACGCCGCGTAGAGCAGCGCCCCGAGCCCGTCCGCCATGAACAGGCCGACGAAGACGAGCCGGACCCAGACCACCGGCAGCCCGAGATGCCCGGCGAGACCCCGCGCGACTCCGCCCAGCCAGCGACCGTCGCTGCTGCGGTAGAGCTTGCGCGGCGGCCGCGGTTCTTCGGTGAGGGGGGCGGTCGCTGCTTCCGGCATGCCACCGATCGTCACACGCGGACCCGGCCCGTGGCATCAGGGTCGGCCCCTGGGACTCCCCTGATCTCCGCGCCCGGCTCAGGGACGATCTCAGGGTCCGTCCAGGGTTGTCCCGGCTGCCCCGCGCGTCCCGGGACCGGCACCATGGACGCATGACGGAGGAAACCCGGGACCCGACGGTCCCCGACGGCGGGCGGCACGCGCTCCGCTTCCGCCGCGACCGGCGGTACAAGACGCTGGGCGGCGTCTGCGCGGGCCTCGGCCGGCAGTGCGACATGGACCCGGTGATCTTCCGGATCGTGCTGTCCGTGCTCTCCGTGACCGGCGGCGTGGGCCTCATCTTCTACGGCTTCGCCTGGCTCTTCGTCCCGTACGAGGACGAGGAGGAGAACGAGTTCCGCAAACTGCTGACCGGGCGCGTCGACGGTCCGGGGCTCGCCGCCATCGTCACGGCGCTGGTCGGCTGCGGCGTGTTCCTGACGATGCTGAACAACGGCGGGGTGTTCACCTTCGCCGCCGTCCTCGCCCTGCTGCTCGCGGGCGCCGGTTACTGGTCGCAGCAGCGGCGCACCGCCGCGCCCGACCCGGTCGCGGCGCAGGCCGTGGCCGACGCGCCGCCGGAGGCACAGGCGCCGCCGGTCGCCGGGGCGCGGTCCTGGTGGCGCGACCCGATCGTGAAGGACGGCACGCACGACGGTGCCACCGGGTACTTCTGGGGGCCGCCGGGCAGCGAGGACCTCGTGCCCGGTCCGGCGGCGGGCCCGTCGCCCGCACCCGCCGCCGGGCAGCCCCGGTACGCGGGGGCCCGCGGCCCCTCCACGAAGCGGCCCCCGGCACCGCCCGTGCCGCGCGGGCCGCGGGGCATCGGCGGCCGGGTGTTCCTCGCCGCGCTGCTCGCCGCGGGGCTCGGCACCGGGCTGACCTGGGACGACCACACCCTGTCCGGAAGTCTGCAGATCGGGCTGGCCTGCGCGCTCGCCGTGTTCGGGCTCGGGATCGCGCTCAGCGCGTTCCTCGGCCGGATCGGGGCCGGATCGATCGTGCTCGCGGTGCTCACGGCCGGGCTGCTCACGGCGTCGGCCGCGCTGCCCGCCGACATCACCACCGAGTGGGCCCGCAAGACGTGGACCCCGGCGAGCGCCGCCCAGGTGGAGCCGCGCTACCAGCTGGGTTCGGGCAGCGGCACCCTCGATCTGTCCGGCGTGGACGTGGCGGGCGGCGACTCACTGTCGACACACGTCGAGGTGGGCGCCGGGAGGATGAGGCTCGTGGTGCCCGCGGACGAGAAGGTCGAGCTGCGGCTCCAGGTCGGGGTCGGTGCGGTGCGGCTGCCGGACGACCGGTCCGGGGACGTCGACGTGCGGCCCGGGGTGGACGACCGGGTGGCCCTGCCCGCGGCGCACGGCAGCGAGGACGTCGGCACGCTGGAGATCCACGTCGAGGTCGGGCTCGGACAGGTGGAGGTGTCCCGTGCGGCATGAGTTCTTTCCGGGGCGGCTGCTGGCCGGGATCGTCCTGATGGTGGCGGCGGGGATGTACCTCGCCGATGCGGGAGGAGTCTGGACGGCTCCCTGGTGGGTCGCCGTCCCTGTGGTGTGCGGGGGGTTGGTGGTGGCCGGGAGTGTGGGGGCCCTCGCGCAGCTGGTGCGGGTGCGCAGGCGGCGCCGTCGGGGCGACTGACCCGTTGCCGGGGGCGCGTGGTCCGTGGCCGGTCGCGCCCCGCGGCGGAGCCGCTGATGTCA
>NZ_WWIA01000988.1 GCF_009870065.1 Streptomyces sp. SID5785
ACGTGCTCGCCGGGGGCGTGCCGGCCGTTGTAGAGCTGCCACAGCTCGGGGCGCTGGCGGCGCGGGTCCCACTGCGAGAACTCGTCGCGCAGCGAGAACACACGCTCCTTGGCGCGGGCCTTCTCCTCGTCCCGGCGGCCACCGCCGAAGACGGCGTCGAAGCGGTGGTCCTGGATCGCGTCGGTCAGCGGGACCGTCTGGAGCGGGTTGCGGGTGCAGTCGGGCCGCTCGCGCAGCGCACCGCGGTCGATGTAGTCCTGTACGGACGCCACGTGCAGGGTCAGCCCGTGGGCGGCCACGACGCGGTCCCGGTACGCGACGACCTCCGGGAAGTTGTGCCCGGTGTCCACGTGCAGGAGGGGGAACGGGACGGGCGCCGGGGCGAACGCCTTCAGGGCCAGGTGCAGCATGACGACGGAGTCCTTGCCGCCGGAGAAGAGGATCACCGGCCGCTCGAACTCGCCCGCCACCTCACGGACGATGTGCACCGACTCCGACTCCAAGGCGTCCAGATGGGACGGCCCGTGGGGCGTGCGGACCGGCGTGGACGAGGCCGTCATGCGAGCCCCCTCGCCGTCAGCAGGGCGTGCACGCGTCCCGCGGACTGCGCCGGTGTCTGTGCCTGGGTCGCCAGGACGAGGTCGGGTGCCCGCGGGGGTTCGTAGGGGTCGTCGACGCCTGTGAGGCCCTTGAGGGCGCCCGCGGCGTGACGGGCGTACAGTCCCTTCACGTCCCGCTCGCTGCACACGTCCACCGGTGTGGCCACGTGGATCTCGAGGTACGGCGTCGTACTCGTGGTGTGCCGGTCGCGGACCGCCTGGCGGCTGGCCTCGTACGGGGCGATGACCGGGACGAGCACCAGCACTCCGTTGCGCGCGAGGATCTCGGCCACGAGACCGATGCGCCGCACGTTGGTGTCCCGGTCCTCGCGGCTGAAGCCGAGGCCCGCCGACAGGAACCGCCGTATCTCGTCGCCGTCGAGGACCTCGACCCGGCGGCCCTCGGCGCGCAGGCGCTGTTCCAGGGTGCGCGCGACGGTCGTCTTGCCCGAGCTCGGCAGTCCGGTGAGCCAGATCGTGGCTCCCCGGCCGCGGGCCGCAGCGGTCGTCATATCCGGAATCCTTCCGCGGCACCGGGGTGCCGCACGTCTGAAGTACGCGGTGGCGGTGCGCCGTGCCGCGGCGCCCATCTCCGCGCGCCGGTCGCGGTCGTTCATCAGCGTCGCGAGGGCCTCGGTGAGCGCGGCGGTGTCCTCCGGTGGGACGAGGAGGCCGTCCACGCCGTGGGTGAGGACGTCCGCCGGGCCGGTGGGGCAGTCGAAGGCGACCACGGGCAGCGCGTGGCTCATCGCCTCGATCATCACCATCGGCAGGCCTTCGAAGCGTGAACTCAGGACGTACACCGAGGCCTTGGCGAGTTCGTCGTCGAGGCGGTCGGTGTGGCCCATCAGGAACACGTGGTTGTACAGGTGGTGTTCCTCGACGAGGGCTCTCAACTGGGCCTTCTTCTCGCCGCTGCCGTAGATCCTGAGCTGCCACGAGGGATGGCTCCCGGCCAGCTCGGCCCATGCCGGGATCAGCAGGTCGAAGCCCTTCTGGGGGAAGAGCCGGCCGGCCGCGGCGACGATCCTCGCGCCGTGGTCCGAGGGGATCTGGTCGATCGAGTGGACCGCGTTGGGGATCCGCAGGACCCGTGTGCCGGGCAGCAGTGCGGCGTACTCCTCGCGGTCGCGCTCGGTCAGGACGACGACCGCGTCGCACTGCGGGTACGTCTCGGCGATGCGGCGGCGGACGTCGTCGCGGTGCGTGCTCAGGTTCATGTGTTCCTGCGCGACGCGGACGACGCCGTTCGTGGCGTGCGCGGCGGCCAGGAAGTTCAGTGCGGGGCGGGTGGTGACGAGGATGCCGTCGCGGAGGGTCCGCAACCAGGCGGCGAGGGTCACTTCCAGGTGCCGGTCGAAGTACCGGTGGCCGAACTCGCCCTCGGGCACCTCGCGGGCGGGCCGTCCGGTGTGGCGCTCGCGCCGGCGTCCGGCGAGTCCGCGCCACGGCGCTCTCGGTGCGTCCGGGCGTGGCTCGCGCCGGTCGACGAGTGTGGTGACGCCGACGCGCGGGTCGAGCGGGAACTGGAGCTCGTCGCGGCGCCGGACCGCGCTGACCAGCTCGACGTCCCACCCCGCTGCCACGAGGGAGTTGGCCTGGTTGAAGACCGTGCGGATGGTGCCGCCGCGGCCGTAGGCGTGCAGGAGCAGGTAGCGGACCCGGGGCCGGTCGCAGGGCACGGTCATGCGCGGCACTCCAGAGAGAGGTTGTCCTCGACGGTGTAGTAGGGGCGCACCTCGCAGGACGTGCCGGGCACCGGCTGCCAGGGGTAGACCATGACCGCCTTCCTGCCGCGGATGTCGTCGAGTCGGCGCCCGACGCGCAGCGTCGCGGCGCCGTCGGTGAGGTGCAGGTCCCAGCGGTCGCCGTCGGTCGGTGGGGCGGCAGCGGTGGGGGCGTCGTCGAGGGTGAGGTCCTCGACGGTCAGTTCGCCGTCGAAGCGGTCGCCGCGCACGACGGCCCGCCGGCGGATCCGGTCCCCGCCGTGTCCGCGGCGCACGGCGAGCAGCTGCCAGACGGCTCCCGGCCGGGGCGGCGTGCCGTGCAGCCGGCCCACGACCCGGATGCGTCCGTCGCGCGGCCAGACCTGTTCGACCTCCGCGTGCGGTGCGGCCGGGGCGCCGTCGCCCGGGGTGTGGTCGGGGCTCACGCGAGGTACCCCCAGGCCTTGCCGATCGGGCGCAGGATCTCGGGTACGTCGTCGTCCTGCGGCAGCGGGCGGCCGCCCTGGACCCGGCCCGTGCGGATCTTGTCGCGCCAGTCGCCGAGGCCCTTCCGGAGCTGCGTGTCGTCGCGCTCGCCGTACTCCAGCATGGCGGGTTCGAAGTCGACGCCGAGGAACGCGCACAGGCCGTGCAGTGTCTCGTCGGGGGCTTCGGTGAGCTGTTCGTAGCGCACGGTGTGCCCGCCCGTGATGCCCTTGCGGGCCCGGTCGACGGCCTTCATGTAGCGCAGCGCGTCGGCGGCGGCCTCGTCGAAGGTCCGCTTGTCCGGGTCGGCCTCGTGCCAGGAGCGGGCGATCGAGAGGGGGTGGCGCAGCAGGAAGACGAAGCGGGCGTCGGGCCAGCAGTCGCGGATCCGCTGGTACACGAAGGCGTTGCTGGGAGTCTTCTCGACGAGGACGTCCTTGCCGGACCGCACGAGTTCGCGGTGCATGACCCGGTCCCACAGGAGGTGCTCGAGGTCGCCGCGGCCGAGGTCCAGTGCCTCCATGGCCCGTTCGGAGAGCCTGCTGCCGTGGGCGACCTCCAGGCGCCGGATGTGCAGCTCGTGCGGCGCGTGCAGCCGGGAGTGCGCGTTCAGGACCAGGCGCAGGAGCGTCGAACCCGAGCGTACGGGCGACATGATGAAGACCGGCCGCCGCAGCAGCCGGTCGGTGGCCAGGTCGTCGGTACATCGATAGGCGGGCGCGGGCGCCTTGACGGGCTGCCGGGCCGGCGCCTTGGCCTTCACCGGCCGCTGCGCGGGCGTGGGGGCCCTGCGCACCTGGAGTCCGGTCGTGGCGGTCAGCGCGCGGTTCACGTTACGCATGAGACTCATGCGGCCCGACGGTAGGGAGCCATTCTGAGAAGAGGGGCGGAGAAACCTGAGGGTTCCCTTAGGCCCTGGTGCGAACAGGCCCCGGTGCGAACGGGCGGACGACCGGCCGCACGGGCGGCGGCCCCCCGATGGCCTGTCGGGGGGCCGCCGCCCGCGGCGGCGCTACGGGTAGTTCACGACGTTGACGGCCGTGCCGGTGTCCGCCGGGCCGCCGGTGTCGTTGATGACGTGCTCGATGGAGCCGGTGCCGCCGCCGAGCGACACCGCGACGAGGTCGTGGAACGTGACGCCCGCGCGGTCGGGCACCTCGAAGGCGCGGTCGGCCACGACGCTCGGGTTCGCGTTGAAGAAGCAGTAGCTGCCCAGGCCCCAGGCCTCGTGGCTGGTGACGTCGTCGCCCACCTTGTACGCGGCGTAGCCGCGGGTGTCGCCGTTCATCCAGGCCGACTGGTCCGGCGGGTCGTAGGGCATCTCGTTCTGGTAGAAGTACGTCCGGCCGCCGTTGCCGTTCCACACCGTCTGGTACTTCTGGTAGTGCTCGACGAAGAGGCCGTACATCGTGACGTCGTCGCCGTTCACGATCAGGCCGGTGTCGGCGGTGTTGGTGTCCCAGCCCACGCCGTCGCCGTGGTCGGCGCGCCAGATCCAGGTGTGGTCGCCGATGACGTCGTCGCTGTTCACCACGAGGCTGTCGGTCGCCCTGCCGACGCCCGCGCCGCCGACGCGGAAGAACACGTCGTGCAGGGAGGTCGGGTCGCTCGCGTGGTCGGCGTCGGCGCCTTCGGGGCCGACCTCCATCAGGGTGTCGGAGGTCGTGGTCCCGGCGTCGAAGAGGAGGCCCGCGATGCT
>NZ_WWIA01000011.1 GCF_009870065.1 Streptomyces sp. SID5785
TAGCTCCTCGCGGCGCAGCCCGGACGCACGGCGCCGTCCGGCCGCAGGCAGCCCCACCGCCTCCGGCGGCACCCGGTCCCGCCACCGCCGCAGCATCGCGCCGAAGTCCTCGAAGCCGTCGCTGGGTCCCGGTGCCGCGCTCGCCATGCCCTCCACTGTGCCCTGTCCGGTACGGATCTTCCTGGTACCCGCGGTCCCAGGAAGCCGGAGGCACTGGCCCGCCCCGCCGCGGCGGCGCAGCCTGGAGCCATGACCACCACACTGATCACCGGGGCCAACAAGGGCCTCGGCCGCGAGACCGCCCGCCGCCTCCTCGCCGCGGGCCACACCGTCTACATCGGCAGCCGGGACCCCGAGCGCGGCCGCGCCACCGCCGCCGAGCTCGGCGCGCGCCACGTCGTCATCGACGTCACCGACGAGGAGTCCGTCGCCGCCGCGGCCCGCACGATCGAGGCCGACGGCGGGCTCGACGTCCTCGTGAACAACGCCGGGATCGAGGGCCGCACCGAGGGCAACGGCATCGTCGCGCCCGCCGACGAGACGGTGGACACCCTGCGCCCGCTCTTCGAGACGAACGTCTTCGGCACGCTGCGCGTCACCCACGCCTTCCTGCCGCTGCTGCACCGCTCCGCCGCCCCCGTCATCGTCAATGTGAGCAGCGGGCTCGCCTCGATGGCCCTGGTCACCGACCCGGCCGCCCCGGCGCACGGCTACCCGGGCATCGCCTACCCCGCGTCCAAGACCGCGGTGAACATGCTGACCGTCCAGTACGCCAAGGCCTTCCCCCGACTGCGCGTCAACTCCGTCGAACCGGGGTTCACCAGGACCGACCTCAACGGCAACCAGGGCACCCAGACCGTCGAGGAGGGCGCCGAGATCATCGTCCGCATGGCCCAGGTCGCGCCGGACGGCCCGACCGGCGGCTTCTTCGACGCGGCGGGCCCGGTCGGCTGGTGACACGACGACCGGAGCCCGACGACACGGCCTAGGCTGAACCCCGCCACGACCCGAGCGGACGCGATCCGGCACCGGCCGGACGCCGACGCCCCCCGGAGGACGCCATGGCCGAGCTGCCCGAACCCACCGGCGCGGACCGCGGCGCGCTCATGAGCACCGTGTTCGGTCACATGGCGGCGCAGGCGCTGGCCGCCGCGGTGCGCCTCGGCATCGCCGACCGGCTCGACGCACAGCCCCGGGACGCGGCCGACGTCGCCGCCGCGCTGGGCACCCACCCGGACGCCACCTGCCGCCTGCTGCGGGCCCTGGCCGCCGCCGGGCTGACCACCGAGACCGCACCCGGAGCCTTCACCCTCACGGGGCGCGGCGCCCTGCTGCGCACCGGCCGCGCGGACTCGATGGCGGGGTTCGTCGGGATGTTCCTCGACCCCGCCATGATCGGGTCCTGGGCCCGGCTCGACGACAGCGTCCGGACCGGCAGACCGGTGTTCGAGGAGCTGTTCGGCACCGACTTCTTCGGCCACCTCGCCGCGCACCCCGAGCTGTCCCGGGCCTTCGACGCGTCGATGCGCCAGGGCGGCCGGGCCGCCGCCGCGCTGCTGCCCCCGGCGCTCGGCCTGTCCGGCGCCCGCGCGGTCACCGACGTGGGCGGCGGCGACGGGGCGCTGCTCGCGGCGGTGCTGACCGCGTATCCGCACCTGCGGGGCGTCCTGTTCGAGTTGCCCCGCGTCGCGGCCGAGGCCGGCCGGGTGCTCGGCGAGGCGGGTGTCGCCGACCGCTGCGAGGTCGTCACCGGTGACTTCTTCGCGTCCGTGCCCGCCGGTTCGGACGTCTATCTGCTCAAGGGCGTGGTCCACGACTGGGACGACGCACGGGCCGCCGCGATCCTCGCCCGCGTGCGCGCCGTGCTGCCGCCCGGCGGCCGGGTGCTGATCGTCGAGGTCGTGCTGCCGGAGACCGTCGACGGTTCACAGTCGCCCATGATGTACCTGGGCGATCTCAACATGCTGGTCAACGTGGGCGGCCGCGAACGCACCGCGGCGCAGTTCCGGGAGCTGTGCGCGCGGGCCGGGCTCGCCGTGACCGCGGTGACACGGATGCCCGAGGAGATCGGGCTGTCCGTCGTCGAGGCCGCGGCCGCGGGCTGAGGTCAGCCCGCCGACTCGGCGGCGTGCGGGCTCAGGACGCCCAGCGAGACCAGGACGATGATCGCGACGCCGAGCGCGATCCGGTAGTAGACGAACGGCATGAAGCTCTTCGTCGAGATGTACTTCATCAGCCAGGCGATGATCGCGTAGCCCACGACGAACGCGATGAGCGTCGCGAAGACCGTCGGGCCCCACGCGACGTGCCCGCCCTCGGTGGCGTCCTTCAGCTCGAAGACGCCGGAGGCGAGCACCGCCGGGATGGCCAGCAGGAACGAGTAGCGGGCCGCGGACTCGCGCGTGTAGCCGAGGAAGAGGCCGCCGCTGATGGTGGCGCCGGAGCGTGAGACGCCGGGGATCAGGGCCATCGCCTGGCACACGCCGTAGATCAGGCCGTCCTTGACCGAGAGGTCCTTGAGCTCCTTGCGCGAGCGCACGGCGCGGTGCCTGCCGCCCAGCTCGTCCCTGGCCGCGAGCCGGTCGGCGACGCCGAGCACGACACCCAGCAGGATCAGTGTCGTCGCCGTCAGCCGCAGGTCGCGGAACGGACCCTCGATCTGGTCCTTGAAGGCGAGCCCGAGCACGCCGATCGGGATCGAGCCGACGATCACCAGCCAGCCCATCTGGGCGTCGTGGTCCCCGCGCATCGACCGGTCGGTCAGCGACCTGAACCAGGAGGAGATGATGCGGGCGATGTCCTTGCGGAAGTAGATCACCACCGCGGTCTCGGTGCCGAGCTGGGTGATCGCCGTGAAGGCCGCGCCCGGGTCGTTCCAGCCGGCGAACGCGGCAGTGAGACGCAGATGGGCGCTCGACGAGATCGGCAGGAACTCTGTCAGCCCCTGGACGAGTCCGAGAATGAATGATTCGAACCAAGACATGGAGGAGAGACGCGATCCAGGTGACGGGAGGGAGCACCGGGTCCGCGAGCGCGGTCCGGGCGCGCAGATGCGTCCCCGCATGGGCCGCGGGGCGTGCGCGGGGGCAGCGTAGCGCCCGAAAGTGACGGGCCTGCGACGGGGGGCCGTCGGGGTGGGGGCGCGGGAGCGACGCGCCCTTGACCGGTTCCGGGGGCCCGCCTAGGTTCGGCGCCCGAGGGGAAAGCGCTTGCCGAGCGGGAGTGCGGACCCGTGGCCGAGCCGTGGAGGAGCAGCCGTGGACCACCTCGCACACGCGTCCGGCGCCTATGGCGGTCCGCCCGGTGGCGTCGCCGTCTCCCATCTGACCGTGTACGACTGGCCCGCGGCCGACGGGCTGTGCGGCGGCACCCCGCACATCCATCTGACCTGCAGCGAGGGGTACGTCGTCATCGGCGGCCGGGGCGCCGTCCACACGCTCACCGCCGAGGGGCACCGGCGCACCCCGCTCACGGCCGGCACGGTCGCCTGGTTCACGCCGGGCACGGTCCACCGCCTGGTCAACGAGGACGGCGCGCTGCGGATCGTCGTCCTCATGCAGAACGGCGGACTGCCCGAGGCGGGCGACGCCGTCCTCACGCT
>NZ_WWIA01000989.1 GCF_009870065.1 Streptomyces sp. SID5785
CGCGGCGGCGGGCGGCAGCGCCGGGGCGGCGCCCCGCCGTCTGCGCTCCGGCACCGTGCGCACCCCGAGCCGTGAGACGTCCTCCTCGAGACCGCGGAACAGCTCGGTGTCCGTCACCTTCACCTCGGGCCCGAACAGCGTGGACAGCGCCGGGCGCGGCCGGTCGGTCTGGAGCGCCACCACCTCGCGCAGCACACCGGTCAGCTGCTCCGCCATCTCCTGCGCGGACGCGAAGCGGCGCGCCGGGTCCGGGTCTGTGGCCCGGACCAGCAGCCGGTAGAAGGACTCGTAACGGCGGAACACCTCGATGTGGTCGGGGTCCGGCAGCGAGTCCACGAAGACGTTCGTGTAGCCCTGGAAGTCGAAGGTGAGGACCGCCAGCGTGCGCGCCACCGTGTACAGGTCGGAGGCGACGGACGGGCCGAGCTCCGCGACCTCGGGCGCCTGGTAGCCGACCGTGCCGTAGATCGCCGACTCGTCGTCGTCCATCCGCCGGACCGCGCCCATGTCGATGAGCTTGAGCTGGTCCTCGGTCTGGATCGCGTTGTCCACCTTGAAGTCGCAGTACAGCAGGTTCCTGCTGTGCAGGTGGCCGAGCGCCTCCAGGGCCTCGATCCCGTACGCGCAGGCCTGCTCCACCGCCAGCGGGTCACGCCGGCCGTCGGGGGTGCGCCGCCCGTTCGCGATCTCCTTCAGCGACTTGCCGCCCACGTACTCCATGACGATGTAGCCGTCCATGGAGCCGGTGCGCTGGTCGAGGTGTTCGACGAAGTTGTAGATCCGCACGATGTTGCTGTGCTCGATCTCCGCCAGGAAGCGGCGCTCCGAGATCGCCGCGGCCATCGCGTCCTGGTCGCCCGTGTCGAGCAGGCCCTTGAGCACGACCCAGCGGTCCGAGACGGCGCGGTCGATCGCCAGGTACACCCAGCCGAGCCCGCCGTGCGCGAGACAGCCCACGACCTCGTACTGGCCGTGCACGATGTCGCCCGCGTCCAGCTTCGGCACGAACGAGTACGGGTGGCCGCACTTCGTGCAGAAGCCCTCGGTGCGGCCCGGCCGCTCCCCGCGCGAACGGCCCACCGGCGCCCCGCAGTCCGAGCGCGAGCAGAACCGCTTCCGCTCGGGCACCTCGGGGTTCTCCTGCACCATCGCGCGCGGGTCGGGCCGCGGCACGTCCGGCACCCGCACCAGACCGGCGCCGAGCCGCGCCCGGCCCGAACTGCCCGCCGACGCACCCGAACTGCGCACCGACACCGACCTCGACGTCGCCGAACCGCCGGACAGCGAGCGCGAAAGACGGCCCGACACCGAGCGGCGCGACTGCGCGGAGCGCGACGAGGCCCGCGACGACGCCCGCGAGCTCGACGAGGCGCTCTGCGAGCCGCGTGCGCCGCGGCCGGCCGCCATCCCGGTCGGCGGCGACGACACCATTCCGTTCGGCGACACCACCGGGGCGAGCCCGCACGTGTCGCAGTACAGCTCGCCGCCGCCCACGTCCTCGTACCGGCCGCCGCACCCGGGCCGCTGGCAGCTGCCGGGCTCGCGGGCCACGGGCGTGCCCGAGGCGTGCGTCGCCGCACTGCGCGCCGAACCGTCACCCTCGACCGGCGCGGCGGCGGGCTTGAGCCCGCACGTGTCGCAGTACAGCTCCCCGCCCATGTCCTCGTAACTGCCCGTGCAACCGGGCCGTGTGCACTGCACGGCTACGGCTCCCCCCTCCGGTCCGTGGGCGCGGCCCCCGCGGACCCGCCCGACGACAGCACCTCGGCCGCCGCGTGTTGATAGCGCAGCACCGCCGCCTCGGCCACCCGCAGATCGCAGGGCGCGCTCCACAGCATGCGGCGCGCCGCGTCGTACCGCTCCACCAGGAACGGATCCTCCGCGAAGCCGAGCCGCGACACCTTCGCCTTGTACGCGTCGAGCCGGCCGCGCAGCTCCGCGCGCACCGCGAGCGGCGCCGTCACCGCGGTCAACGACTCGCGTGCGCGCAGCAGTTCGTCCTCCGCCTTGGACTCCAGGGACTCCAGGAGCGGCGAGAGCCGGTGCCACTGGCCGTGCCGCCGGTAGTCGGCGGCGGCGGCCAGCTGCTCCTGCAGCGCCGTCGGCGGGCCCGACACCGCGGGCACCTCCGATGCGGCGATCTTCGCGAGGACCTCGCCGCGCGCCGAGCGGGCCTCGGCGAGCGTCCGGTCGGCCCGCGACAGCACGTCCCGCAGCCGGCCGAGCCGCGCCTCCGCGTCCTGCCGCACCCCGAGCACGGCCTCGATCTCCCGGCGCACCTCCTCCAGCGCCTGCGCCTGCCGGTCGTAGGCCGCCGTGTCCGGGCGGCCGCCGCCGGGCGCCGAACTCCCGGGCGCCTTCTGCCAGTAGGTGAGCGGGTCCGAGACCACCTCGGCGCGCAGCCGGGTCAGGGCGCCCGTGATCCGCTCCAGGTCGTCGCCCGCCGGGTGCTCCCCGGGGCGCACGCCCACCGAGTGCGCCAGCTGCCGGGTACGGCCCAGCTCGGCGGCGAGCAGGTCTATCCGGGCGGGCAGCGCCGACCAGACCGCGTCCGCGGCCACCACCATGTCGAGGGACGACGCGTACAGCGCGTTCATCCGCTCCACCAGCGCGGCCAGCGTGAACCGCTCCGAGAGCTTCGCCGGGCCGGTGATCGACGCCGGGGCGCTCGCGCCCCGGGCCACCGTCACACACTCCCCGCGCAGCAGCTCGGTCAGCTCGACCAGGTCCTCACGGCTGGACCAGCGCCGCCGCGAGCGGATCTCCCGCGCGCCGCGCAGTTTCGCCGTGTACGCCTCGAAGTACGTCCACAGGAGCGTGATCGCCTGCTCGGCGGACGCCCAGCGCTCCCGCGTCGTCCCGGTCAGCTCGGCGCCCTCGAGCAGCCGGCGCCCGGCGTGGTCCTGGAGCGCGAGCAGGGACGTCTCGACGGCCTCGTGCTCGGCGCCGAGCCGGGCCAGGGCACGGTCCACCTCGTCCCGGTCCATCACCGGACCGGGGGGTCCCGCCTCGCCCATCGATCACCTCTCGCTGTCGGTGCCGTTCCGGCTGACTGTGCCGGTGTGCCGGTCCGGTCGGTCCGGTCACTTGTACTTCGGTGCGGGCGGCCCGTCGGAGGCGCCGAGCGCGGGCTCGAGCCAGAAGTCGTACGACTTCTTCCAGCCGTCCTTGCGGTAGTCGTCCAGCACCTTGTTGACCCGGGCCACCAGGTCGTCGGCGCCCTTCTTCATGGCGACGCCGTAGTACTCCTCGGTGAACGGCTCGCCCTTGAGCTCCACCGTCGGGTCCTGCGCGGCCTGGCTCGCCGCGAGCGCGCCGTCGGTGACGACCGCGTCCACCTCGCCGAGCTGGAGGCGCACCAGGCAGTCCAGCTGGTTCGGCACCGTGGTCGAGATGTCGGTGCTGCTCGGCAGCTTGCCGGTCTTGCGGCCCTTCTCCAGCGCGGTGAAGGCGGTGGAACCGGTCGCCGTGCACACCCGCTTGTGGGCGAGCGAGGCGCCGTAGCCGGTGATGTCCGTGTCCGACTTCGGGGCGAGCACCTGCTGTCCGGTCTGGAAGTAGGCCGTCGAGAACGCCACGTCCTTGAGCCGGTCGCAGCTGATCGTCATCGTGCGGACCACCATGTCGACATCGCCGCGCTGGATCGCCGGGATGCGCTCGTTGGTCGGGATGGCCTTGAGCCGGACCGCGTCGCGGTCGCCGAGGATCTCGCCCGCGATCTCATGCGCGAGATCGATGTCAAAACCCTCCAACTCGCTCTTCTTGTCCTGGTTGTTGGGGTCACGGTAACCCCATCGGTAGCTGTTCTGGTCGACTCCGACGGACAGGTAGCCGCGGTCCTTGATCTCCCTGATCGTCGCGCCGGACTCGGCGGAGCTCGGCGCCAGGCTCCGCTCCGGCTCCTTGCCCTTCACGGCCGGGTCGCACTCCTGCGCCCTGGCCTGGAGGCCGTCCGCGACGCCGGGGGAGCCGACGCCCGTCCCGTCGTCCGCCGACCCCGTCGTGCGCTGCGCCAGAGGGAGCAGCAGCGCGAACACCGCCGTCAGCGCGCAGACGACCGCCATGGCCGCCACGCCGCCCCAGCCGCGCAGACTCACCCTGCGCGCACCTCGCTCGTTCATTGCCGCACCCCCTCTCACCGGTACTCCGACAGCCTGCGCCCGACACCGAGCAGTGCGCCCGCCGCGGCGAGGACCGCGAGGACCGCGGCGCCGGCCGCGAGACCGGTCATCGCGCCGCGCCCGCCGCTCGCGTCGTCGTCGAACTGCTGCTGCTCGTGGGCGAGTGCCTTGTCGAGACTGTCGTCCACGAGGTCGAAGCACTCACCCGTCGACTTCTCCTGCCCCGTGGCGCCCTGCTTCGATCCGATGATCTTGTCGAGGGCGCCCTGGTAGTCACCGGAGTCGTCGCGCGCGCGGGCGTCGTCGTGGCGCTTGAGCCACTCCTTCATGCTGTCGGTCGCCTTGTCCACCGGGGCGCTGCCCGCCTCGTCGTCCCCGGCGAGGCCGTCGGCCGCGGTCAGCCTGGCCGCCAGCACCTTCATCTGCTTCTGGAAGTCGACGTCGTACTTGTCCCGGGTCTCGCCCTGCACGGACACCGTCTCGGCGCCGCGGCTGACCAGCGTCAGGTTCTCGTTGCCGCGTGCCTTCAGGGAGGCGATGCTCGCGTCGTGCAGCACGTTGAGCGACTTCACGCCGTGGTCGTACGAGGACTCGAGCCCGCTGCGCGCGACCGTGTGGCCCACGACGAGCCACAGGAGCACGACCGTGGTGGCCGCGGTCGCGCCGAGCAGGCCCTGGTTGAACACCCGGTTCGTGCGGCGGTAGTTGCGGCGCTGGGCCCATCCGAGGGTGCCGAGCGCGACGAGGCCGAGCGCGAGCGCGATCCACGGGTACGGGGTCGCCGCGTCGTAGTCCTC
The DNA here is from genome assembly GCF_009870065.1 of Streptomyces sp. SID5785. Lineage (GTDB taxonomy): Bacteria > Actinomycetota > Actinomycetes > Streptomycetales > Streptomycetaceae > Streptomyces. The sequence goes on from NZ_WWIA01000989.1 coordinate 4,919, forward strand.
CTGGAGCCGCTGGTTCTCCTTGGTGTAGAGGTCCTCGGCGGCCGGGAGCATCTCGGTCTGCATCGTCTGGTTCGCGTAGCGCAGGTACGCGCCGCCCAGCGGGAACCCCTGCCGGTTGTTGGCCCGGGCGCGCTCGATGAGGCCCTTGTACTGCGGCAGCAGCGTGTTCAGCCGCGCGATGGTGCGGGCCGACGGGGTGCCGGGGTCGGTGCTGGCCGCGGCCGTGACGAGCTTCTCGGCGGCGCGGCGGATGTCCTTCTCGTACCGGTCGCGCACCGCGGCGGGCTCCTGGCCGCCGGCCAGGAAGCCGCTGGACGCCGCGGTGTTCGCGTCCGCGAGCGAGCGGTAGATGTCCGCGGCGTCGGCGGTCAGCGGCTGGCTGGAGTGCAGCACGTCGTCCGCGGCGCTCGACCGGTCGGTCATCTGCCAGGCCGTCGTCGCGCCGAACGCCACGACGAGCAGGGCCAGGACGGCGCCGATGATGCGCAGCCGGCCCGGTTCGGTCGTCGCGGCCGCCTTCAGCCGGTCGACGCCCTCGGCCCACGCGGTGCGGCGGGGCGGGGCGGGGGCCGGGGGCGGCGGTGACGGTGGTGCGGGGGCGGGTGGGCCGCCGCGGGTCTGCGGCGGCACGCTCGGCATCGTCGGCGGAGCCGTGCTCCCGTTCGGCGGGTGTGTCACTCGCCCCTCCCCCATGGTCGTCCGGACGCGGCGATTATCGCTGCCGCGGTGGGTATCCGCACAGGGCTTGCCTGGATCTTGTGTGAACCCCTTCTCAGGAACACGTGATCGGGCGGCCCGCGGTTCCCTACGGCTCTCCGTCCGGTGGGGCTTCTCGCGCAGTTCCCCGCGCCCCTGAAATGCAGGCGCTTCGCGCCGCATTTCCCCGATGAAGGCTGGGCGGCGCAGCCGTCCGCCTTCAGGGGCGCGGGGAACTGCGCGACCAGCCCTCACCGGCCCGCGGTCGCTCAACGGGCGTAATGACCCCGGGCCTTCGTGTACGCGCCCGGCGGAGCCCCCACCGCGTCGAGGCCCAGCAGCACCGCCCCCAGAACGGGCGGTTCCGTCACGACGCGCGGGTGGGCCTTCGGGGCCCGCGACGACAGCAGCTCCCGGATCGTGGCGTCCAGCAGCGCGTGCCGCGCCGCGAGGACCGACCCCCCGAGCAGCACCGGAACCTCCTCCTCCAGCAGGTCGAGCCGGCCCAGCGCGACCGTCGACATGGCCACGATCTCCTCGGCCATCCGCTCCACGAGCCCCCGCGCCACCGCGTCCCCCCGCGCCGCGACGGCGAACAGCACGGGCGTGCACTCGTGCCGTCGCGCCATCGGTACCCGGCCCAGGTGCAGCGCCTCGATCAGCGCGTACATGGACGGCAGTCCGAAGTGCGCGGGCAGCGCCTCCCGCAGGGCCGTCGCCTCGCCCCGCCCGTCCTCGGCCCGCGCCGCGAACCACAGGGCCTCCTCGGCGAGGCCGCCCCCGCCGCCCCAGTCGCCGGATATCTTCCCGATGGCGGGGAAGCGGGCGGTGCGCCCGTCGGGAAGCATGCCGGCGCAGTTGACGCCGGCGCCGCACACGACGGCGACCCCGCGCGGCTCGGCGTCCTCGAGGAGGCCCGCCCGCAGCACGGCGAACGTGTCGTTGCGTACGTCGACCCGGCCCGCCGGCGACCAGCCGCGCTCCCGGATCGCCTCCGCCAGCTCCCGCTCCTCGACGGGCAGGTCGGCGTTGGCGAGACAGGCCGAGACCAGGTCGACCGAGTCGGTGCCCGCCGCGGCGAACGCCCGGCCCACCGCGTCCGCGAGGACGTCGACGGCGGCCCGGACGCCCACCCGGGGCGGTTGGAACCCGCCGCCGCGGGCCGTGGCGACGACGGTGCCGTCGGCCGCGACCACCGCGACGTCGGTCTTGCTGTTCCCCGCGTCGATGGCAAGGACGGTCATGCCCACGCGAGATGCTCCCGGTTGTGCGCGATCAGCTGGTCGGTGAGCTGCTCCGCGTACTCGATCTGGCCGATCAGCGGGTGCGCGAGCAGCGCCTTGAAGACGCGGTCGCGGCCGCCGCGCAGGGCGGCGTCGAGCGCCAGGTCCTCGTAGGCCGTGACGTTCGCGACGAGGCCCGCGTACAGCGGGTCGAGGGTCGGCACCGGCAGCGGGCGGGCGCCCTTGCCGTCGACGGCGGCCTGCACCTCGATGACCGCGTCGTCGGGCAGGAACGGCAGCGTGCCGTTGTTGTACGTGTTCACCACCTGGTGGGGGGAGCCGCCGCCACCGAGCAGCGACGCCGCCAGGTCGACCGCGGCCTCGCTGTAGAAGGCGCCGCCGCGCTGGGCGAGCAGCGCGGGCTTCTCGTCGAGCTCCGGGTCGCCGTACATCGTCAGGAGCTCGCGCTCCATCTCGGCGACCTGCGCGGCCCGCGACGGCTTGGTGCGCAGCTCCCGCACGACCGCGTCGTGCTGGTAGTAGTAGCGCAGGTAGTACGAGGGCACGACGCCGAGCCGGTCGACGAGCGGGCGCGGCATGTGCAGGTCCTCGGCGATCGCGTCGCCGTGCTCGGCGATCAGCCGCGGCAGCACGTCGTCGCCGTCGGGGCCGCCGAGCCGCACGCCGAGCTCCCACGTGAGGTGGTTGAGGCCGACGTGGTCGAGGTGCACCTCGGACGGCTGCACGTCGAGCAGCCTGGCGAACTTGCGCTGGAAGCCGATCGCGACGTTGCACAGGCCGACCGCCTTGTGCCCGGCCTGGAGCAGGGCCCGGGTGACGATGCCGACCGGGTTCGTGAAGTCGATGATCCAGGCGTCCGGGTTGGCGCGGCGGACGCGCTCGGCGATGTCGAGGACGACGGGCACGGTGCGCAGCGCCTTGGCGAGACCGCCGGCGCCGGTGGTCTCCTGGCCGATGCAGCCGCACTCCAGCGGCCATGTCTCGTCCTGGTTGCGGGCGGCCTGGCCGCCGATGCGCAGCTGGAGGAGCACGGCGTCGGCGCCGGTGACGCCCGCGTCCACGTCGGACGTGGTGCGGATGACGCCGGGGTGGCCCTGCTTGGCGAAGATCCGGCGGGCGAGGCCGCCCACCAGCTCGAGACGGTCGGCCGCCGGGTCGACGAGCACGAGCTCCTCGATGGGCAGGGTGTCCCTCAGCCGCGCGAATCCGTCGATGAGTTCGGGTGTGTAGGTCGAGCCTCCGCCGACCACGGCGAGCTTCATATCGGTTCTCAGCCCTTTACTCCGGTGAGGGTGACGCCTTCGACGAAGGCCTTCTGTGCGAAGAAGAAGACGATGCAGACCGGCGCCATCACGAGCAGCGTCGCGGCCATCGTCAGGTTCCAATTGACCATGTGGGCGGACTTGAACGATTCGAGACCGTAACTGAGCGTCCACGAGGCCGGGTTCTGGGCCGCGTAGATCTGCGGCCCGAAGTAGTCGTTCCAGCAGTAGAAGAACTGGAACAGGGCGATCGCGGCGATGCCCGGCTTGGCCATCGGCACCACGATCTTCAGCAGGGTGCGCACCTCGCCGCAGCCGTCGACGCGCGCCGACTCGATGTACTCCTTGGGGATCGTCAGCAGGAACTGGCGCAGCAGGAAGATCGAGTACGCGTCGCCGAACGCCATCGGGATGATCAGCGGCCACAGGGTGCCCGACAGGTGGAACTGCTGGGCCCACACCAGGTACATCGGGATCACGATGACCTGCGGGGGCAGCATCATCGTCGAGATGACGAGCAGCATCGCCGTGCGGCGGCCGCGGAAGCGGAACTTGGCGAGCGCGTAGGCGACGGGGATCGCCGAGCAGACGGTGAAGAGGGTGCCGAGTCCCGCGTAGATCAGGGAGTTCTTCCACCAGTCGAGGAAGCCCTCGGTCCGGAAGACCGTCGTGTAGTTCTCCCAGTGCCAGGAGCTGGGCCACAGGTCGCCGCTCATCGCCTGGTCGTCGCTCATCACCGAGGTGAGGAAGACGAAGACGAACGGCAGCACGAACAGCAGGGCGACGGCGATCGCGATGCTGTGCACGGCGATCCA
>NZ_WWIA01000990.1 GCF_009870065.1 Streptomyces sp. SID5785
TTCGCCCGCTTCCTTCTGTGCCGCCACGGTCGGCTCCTCCCGCTCGATGTCTCGCGTACAGCGTATCCCTCGGTGGACGCCGTACACATTCGGTGTGTACGTTGTACGCAAGAGATACGCCGTACACATCGGCGTACCCGACCAGGGGGTCCACCATGTCCAGCACCGAGCAGCCCACCGCCCCGCTCCGCGTCGCCGTCCTCGTCGCCTCCACCCGCGAGGGCCGCTTCGCCCCCGTCGTGACCCGATGGCTGACCGGCCATCTCGGACAGCGCCCCGACCTGCGCGCCGACATCGTCGACCTGGCCGAGACGCCGCTGCCCACCGTCCTGCCCGCGTTCGGCGAGGAGCCGCCGCCCGGGACCCGGGAGGCCCTCGCGGCGGTGTCGCCGCGGCTGGCCGCCGCCGACGCGTTCGTCTTCGTCACGCCGGAGTACAACCACAGCTATCCGGCGCCCCTGAAGAACGCGATCGACTGGCACAACGCCGAGTGGCACGGCAAGCCCGTCGCGTTCGTCTCCTACGGCGGCCTGTCCGGCGGTCTGCGCGCGGTGGAGCACCTGCGGGTCGTGATGGCCGAGCTGAACGCGACGACGATCCGCAACACCGTCAGCTTCCACCAGGCCACCGGCTCCTTCGACGCGGACGGCCGGGTCGACGACCCCGCCGTGGACGCGGCGGCGAAGGCCCTGCTCGACCAGCTGACCTGGTGGGCCCACGCCCTGCGCGACGCCAAGTCCCGCCGCCCGTACGCGGCCTGAGGGCGGCCCCCATGACGACACCCACCGAGACGGCACCCGCGGCCGGCCGGGCACCCGCCCCGCCGTCCCGCACGGTGATCGCCGGACTGCTCCTGGGCATCGTGCTCGCGACGCTCGACGGCACGATCGTCGGCACCGCCCTGCCCGTCATCGTCGACGACCTCGGCGGCCTCCCCCACCTGTCGTGGGTCGTGACCGCCTACCTCCTCACGACCGCCGTGAGCACCCCGCTGTGGGGCAAGCTCGGCGACCTGTGGGGACGCAAGGGTGGCTACGTGGCCTCGATCACCGTCTTCCTCGCGGGCTCCGCACTGTGCGGACTCGCCCAGGACATGGGGCAGTTGATCGCCTTCCGCGCGGTACAGGGACTCGGGGCCGGCGGCCTGTTCGTCGGCGCGCTGTCCCTCATCGGCACCCTCCTCACCCCCGCCGAGGCCGGCCGCTCGCAGTCGCTGATCGGCGTCCTGCTGCCGGCCGCGATGATCGGCGGCCCGCTGATCGGCGGCTTCCTCACCGACCGGCTCGACTGGCGCTGGGTCTTCTACGTCAACGTGCCCGTCGGGGCCGTCGCGCTGGCCGTCATCGGCCTCGGCGTCCGGGTCCGCACCTCCCCCGCCGTCCGCCCCCGGCGCCACGTCGACCTCGCCGGCGCCGGACTGCTGACCGCCGCGATCGTCGCCCTGACCCTGCTCGCGGCCTGGGCGGGCACCACGTACGCCTGGGCGTCACCGCAGGTCGCGGGGCTCGTGGCGGTCACCGCGGCCGCGCTCGCCGCCTTCGTGCGGGTGGAGCGGCGCGCGCCCGAGCCGGTCATCCCGCCCCGCCTCTTCGCGGACCGCAACTTCACCGTCGCCCAGGTCCTCAGCTTCGTCGCGGGCGCCGCGATGCTCGCGGCCGCCAGCTATCTGCCGCAGTACATGCAGCATGTGCGGGGACGGTCGGCGACGGCGAGCGGGCTCCTGCTGCTCCCGCTGATGCTCGGCATGATGGGGGCCCAACTGGCCATCGGCAGAAGGGTCGGCGCGGGTGGCCGCTACCGCGGCTACCCGATCGCGGGCGGCGCGCTGGCGACGGCGGGCGCGCTCGCCCTGCTGCTGCTCGGCGCCGCCACCCCCGTCTGGGCGGCGTCCGCCCTGACGCTCGCCCTGGGCGCCGGGCTCGGCTGCCTGCTGCAACCCGCGATGCTCATCACGCTGAACAGCGCGGACCCACGCGACATCGGCGCCGCGAGCGGCACCCAGACCCTGCTGCGCACGATCGGGGGCTCGCTCGGTGTCGCCGTGCTCGGCTCGGTGTTCGCCGGGCGCGTCGCCGAGGGGGCACGCGGCGCCGCGTTCCGCTCGGGCGTGGTCGACGGGGTGCACGGCGTCGCCCTCGGCACGGCGCTCCTGTGCGCCGTGGCCTTCGCGGCGTCCTGGGCCGTGCGCGAGGTGCCGCTGCGCTCCGCCGCCGGGGCAGGAGCAGGGGCCGGGGCAGGGGCCGGGGACGACTGAACCGCCCGGCCCCGCCCGCGCGTTCGCGCCGGTCAGCCCGGCAGCAGGCCCGTCGCCGCGCCGACGACCGGGAGCTCGGACAGCGAGCTGCCGGACGTCACCGGGCCGGTCACGGCGGCGGTGCTGAGCGGCTGGAAGTCGGCGACCTGGGTGCCCACCGCGTTGTCGAGCGGGTCGACCCCGGTCCCGGCCAGCGGGTCCAGTTGCAGGTTCTTCACCGGGGCCAGGCCGTACGTCGTGGACGCGTCGACCGCCGAGGTCAGCGGCGTCAGCGGGTCGACGCCACCGGCGGCGCTCGCGCCGGTGGCACCCGCGGCCACCGCCGCGCCGGCCGCCGCCATCGTCAGTCCCGCGCGCAGCAGGGTGCGGCGGGCACCGGTGGTCGGCATCGGGTTCTTGGGGGCTGCGTGTCGGGCCATGAGAGTCGCGCCGCGCCTTTCGTGTCCTGTGGGTGACGGTCGAACCACGTAGCGTAGTCGCACTCGACGTGGCCCGTGCCACAACGCGGTGACGCGGGGTCGGCGGCGGCGCCCCGATGCCTCACACTGGACTCTCGTGAGTGCGCATCCTCCGATACCGACCCGCGTCGTGCTGGTCTCCGGCCCCTCCGGATCCGGCAAGTCGTCCTTCGCCGCCCGCTCGGGGCTGCCCGTGCTCTGCCTGGACGACTTCTACAAGGAGGCGGACGACCCGACGCTGCCGCTCGTGCCCGGCACCGCGGACATCGACTGGGACTCGCCCGGCTCCTGGGACGCCGACGCTGCTCTCGCCGCGATCTCCGACCTGTGCGCGAAGGGCCGCACACAGGTGCCGGTGTACGACATCTCGACGAGCTCGCGGACCGGCTCGGAGGCCTTCGACATCGCGCGCACCCCGCTGTTCCTGGCGGAGGGCATCTTCGCGGCGGACATCGTGCACCGGTGCCGGGACCTCGGCGTGCTCGCCGACGCGCTGTGTCTGCGCGGACGGCCCTCGACCACGTTCCGCCGCCGGCTCCTGCGCGACCTGCGGGAGAGCCGCAAGTCGGTGCCGTTCCTGCTGCGGCGGGGGTGGCGGCTGATGCGCACGGAGCGGTCCATCGTGGCCCGCCAGGTGTCGCTCGGGGCGCATCCGTGCGGGAAGGACGAGGCGCTCGGGCGGGTCGCCGCGGCGGCGGCCGGGCACTGCGCCAAGGCGCGCGCCGCGTAGTCGCGCCCGCGCCGGAGAACCCGGCACGAGGACACGAAGAACGGCGGGGCCGGGAAGACCCCCC
>NZ_WWIA01000991.1 GCF_009870065.1 Streptomyces sp. SID5785
CGCGGGGAACTGCGCGACCAGCCCCCACCGGGCCGCACCCGAAGGGCACACACCCGAAGGCGCACCCCTCTCAGGGGATGACGATCACAGGCCGCTGAGCCCGCCGGGCCAACCGCCCGGCGACGGACCCGAAGATCCGCCCGACGAGACCGTGGGTGGAACCCACGACAATCGCATCGGCCGCATACTCGTGCCCCACCTCCTCGAGCTCATGGCAGATGTCCCCACCCCGCTCGACGAGGATCCACGGCACCTCGGAGAGATACTCCGCGCAGGCCAGCTCGAGCCCGAGCACCTCGGTGCGGTGGTCGGGGACGTCGACGAACACGGGCGGCTCGCATCCCGCCCACACGGTCGTCGGCAGTCGGTTCGCCACGTGCACGATGATCAGCCCGGATCCGGAGCGGTGCGCCATGCCGATCGCGTACGCGAGGGCGCGCTCGCTCGACGTCGAGCCGTCGAAGCCGACGACGACGCCGTGCTTGAACGCGGGATCACAGGGGTGACGTAGTTCTTCCGCCGCGCGCGGGGTCGTGTCGGGATCGGCGACCTGGCGCTTGCGGCCTTCGGGTTCGGGGAATTCGTGACCGGCCATGAGTGTCTCGGCGTGTACCTCGTGGGCCTCTGTAGAGGGGACGACAACTGATCGGCGGAGCCGTGTCCGGGAATCATCTTCCCAACCCCATACCCCCAAGGGTACGGCGACACTCCTCCTCTGCCCAGACTCCGGCCGGCACCCGGGCCCGCCCCTGCGCACGCTCCGCAGCGCGTTCAGGGGAGCATGCACGAGCCTGCGCCCGTATGGCAATGCTTGCTGCCCCGTACAGGCGGTTTGCGCACCCTTGTGGCCCCGCGCGGCGGGGGGACCGAGTGACCGGTGCCGGGGCCACGCGTTGAACTCCCGGACCGCACACCCCAGGGAGCCAGGGAGCACTCCGTGCCCGGACCGACCACTCACGCCCGCTGGGCGGCGTTCGGCTGCGTCCTGGGGCCGCTCGTCATCGTCGGGTACGGCGGCTCGGCCGCGGGCGGGGCCGGCGCCGCGGTCGCGCTCGCGGCGGTGACGACGGTGTGCCGGGCCCTGCTGCGGCGGACGGAAAGGCGACGCACAGAAAGCGGTCCCGCACAGTTGCACAGTGAACAATGCACCCGGCACCGTGGGGTGTGCGGCGGGGCCGTCCGGGGGGCGCGCGCCGAGGCTTCGCGAGCGGGCCGGGGTACGCCGGGGGACTGACCGGATCCGGCGTGCGACCCCGTAGATTTTCAGCCAACTTCGGCCGGGCCTCTCCCCCTTGCCGCACCCCGCCCCGAACCCCCGTTCCACCAGGGCCGGAAGCCCGCCGGAAGGCGCTTGCACCCTACGGGGACCGGCCACGGAGTTGAGGCGCACTTCCCAGCAACGCCCGCGAGTGCGACGCTTCGTGACCGAATGCTTCACGCCAAGTTGCCATGTCGACAATCTGCCAGGTCTTTAACTGGTCACGACGGCACCACCGGACACAGTAGATTCGATCATGACTGTCTGATCAGTAGGCGGCGGGGGACTTCGTGCAGGACCGAGGGGAAACGTGCAGGAGCGAACAGCCCGTCAGAATATTGAGGGAGCCGCGAACACCGAGGGGGGCTTAGCAGGATGAGCCACGACTCCACCACTGCGCCGGAGACGGCGGCGGCCCGCAAGCTGTCCGGCCGCCGGCGACGCGAGATCGTCGCGGTGCTGCTGTTCAGCGGCGGCCCCATCTTCGAGAGTTCGATACCGCTCTCCGTCTTCGGGATCGACCGCCAGGACGCCGGAGTTCCGCGGTACCGGTTGCTCGTGTGCGCCGGCGAAGAAGGCCCCCTGCGGACCACGGGGGGCCTCGAACTGACCGCGCCGCACGGACTCGAGGCGATCGCGCGGGCGGGCACCGTCGTCGTGCCCGCCTGGCGTTCCATCACCGCTCCCCCGCCCGAGGAGGCACTGGACGCGCTGCGCCGTGCCCACGAGGAGGGGGCACGCATCGTCGGCCTGTGCACCGGCGCGTTCGTCCTGGCCGCGGCCGGTCTGCTGGACAGCCGTCCGGCCACGACGCACTGGATGTACGCACCGACGCTCGCCAAGCGCTACCCGTCGGTCCACGTGGACCCGCGGGAGCTCTTCGTCGACGACGGGGATGTCCTCACGAGCGCGGGCACCGCGGCCGGAATCGACCTGTGCCTGCACATCGTGCGCTCGGACCACGGGAACGAGGCGGCCGGTGCGCTCGCTCGCCGTCTCGTGGTGCCGCCGCGCCGCAGCGGCGGCCAGGAGCGCTACCTCGACCGGTCGCTGCCCGAGGAGATCGGCGCCGATCCGCTGGCCGAGGTCGTCGCGTGGGCGCTGGAGCATTTACACGAACAGTTCGACGTGGAGACGCTCGCGGCCCGTGCCTACATGAGCCGGCGCACCTTCGACCGCCGTTTCCGGTCACTGACGGGCAGCGCCCCGCTCCAGTGGCTGATCACCCAGCGGGTGCTGCAGGCGCAGCGGCTCCTGGAGACCTCCGACTACTCGGTCGACGAGGTCGCCGGGCGCTGCGGCTTCCGGTCTCCGGTGGCGCTGCGCGGACACTTCCGGCGGCAGCTGGGCTCGTCCCCGGCCGCGTACCGGGCGGCGTACCGGGCGCGCAGGCCGCAGCCGGGCGAGGCCGTGCCGGCCGGGGTCAAGGCGGACAAGCCGGTGGAGGCGGCCGCGGTGCCGGGTCCGGAGAGCACGGGCCCGGGGCCGGTGCCCGCCCAGTCCCGGCGGGCCGCTGCGGCGTCGCCGGTGCTCGGCGCGGCCA
>NZ_WWIA01000992.1 GCF_009870065.1 Streptomyces sp. SID5785
CCGCGCGCTCCACGCAGTGACGTCACCCCTGGCCCCGCCTGACCGCACGGTCGGCCGCGCCTCACTTCTTCCTGCCGTGGAGCAGTCATGTCCCGTAAGAAATCCCGCATGCCCCTGTGGCGTGCGCTGATCGCCCTCGCGGTGATCTCGGCGTCCCTCGCCATCGCCCTCACCCAGTCCGCACGCCTCGGTCTCGACCTGCGCGGCGGCACCCAGATCGTCCTCGAGACCAAGGACGCGTCCGACACGGACACGAAGGCGGACGCGGAGTCCACCGACCGCGCGCTCGAGGTGCTGCGCCGCCGGGTCGACGCGCTCGGTGTCGCCGAGCCGACCCTGTCCCGCTCCGGGGAGCGGCGCATCATCGTCGAGCTGCCCGGGGTCCAGGACCCGCGCGAGGCCGCCGAGGTGATCGGCCGCACCGCCCGGCTCACCGTCCACCCCGTCACGGGCACGGTCGCCGCGGACCCGGAGGACGGCACGCGCGTCCTGCGCGCCCCGGACGGGGAGGGCGGGTTCCTGAAGCTCGGCGACGCGGCCCTCGGGGGCGACGGGGTGCGCGACGCCGCCGCCGTCCTCGACCAACAGGGCATGGCGGGCTGGACCGTCGCCCTGGAGTTCCGCAAGGACGCGACCGCCGCATGGGCCGACCTGACGGGCGAGGCGGCCTGCGCCCCGCAGGGCGCGCCCGAGCGGCGGGTGGCAATCGTCCTCGACGACCGCATCGTCTCCGCCCCGGGCATGAACCCGGACGTCGCCTGCGGCACCGGCATCACCGGCGGAGACACCCGCATCACCGGCGGCTTCTCGCAGGAGGAGGCGCAGGACCTGGCCGCGCTGGTCAAGGGCGGCGCGCTGCCGGTGCCGGTCGACGTCGTCGAGCAGCGCACGGTCGGCGCGACGCTGGGCGCCGACGCCATCGAGGCCTCGACGCGGGCCGCCCTCATCGGTCTCGCCCTGACCGCGCTGTTCATCGTCGTCGTCTACCGGCTCCTGGGCGCCCTCGCCACGATCGCCCTGGCCCTGTACGGGCTGATCTCGTACGCGGCGCTCGTCGCTCTGGGCGCGACGCTGACGCTGCCCGGGCTCGCCGGGTTCGTGCTGGCGATCGGGATGGCGGTCGACGCCAACGTGCTGGTCTTCGAGCGGGCCCGTGAGGAGTACCTGGGCTCGCGCACGAAGGCACCGACGACGCTGGACACGTCCGTGGCGAGGGGCTTCGGGAAGGCGTGGAGCGCGGTCGTCGACTCGAACGTGACGACGCTGCTCGCCGCCGGTCTGCTGTTCTTCTTCGCGACCGGTCCCGTCAAGGGCTTCGGGGTGACCCTGTCGATCGGTGTCCTGGCGTCGATGGTGTCGGCGCTGGTCGTCACCCGGGTGCTGGCCGAGTTCGCGCTGCGCCGGGCCGCGGTGCGCGGGCGGCCGGGCCTGACCGGCATCACGACGACCGGCCGGGTCCGCGCCTGGCTGGCCCGGCGTGATCCGCGGCTGGTGCGGCACCGGCGCCGCTGGCTGGGCGTCAGCTCGCTGCTCGTCGTGGTGGCGGTCGCCGGGATCCTCGTACGGGGTCTGGACTTCGGTGTGGAGTTCACCGGCGGGCGGATGGTCGAGTACAGCACCGCGCGCACCGTCGACGTGGACACGGCGCGGTCCGCGGTGGCGGACGCCGGGTTCCCCCGGGCCGTCGTGCAGGAGTCGGGCGACGGCGGGATCGCCGTCCGCACCGGCGACCTGTCGGACGACGAGCAGCAGGCCGTGAAGGAGTCGCTGGAGCGGCACGGCGGGACCGCGACGGTGGAGCGGGACGAGATGATCGGCCCGAGCCTCGGCGACGAGCTGCGCACGAAGGCGCTCATCGCGCTGGGTATCGCGGTGCTCGCCCAACTGCTGTACCTGAGCGTCCGGTTCCGCTGGACGTTCGCGGCGGCGGCCGTGTCGGCGATGGTCCATGACGTGCTGGTCGTGGTGGGGCTCTTCGCGTGGCTGGGCAAGCCGGTGGACAGCGTCTTCCTCGCGGCACTGCTCACGGTCATCGGGTACTCGGTCAACGACACGGTGGTGGTCTTCGACCGGGTGCGCGAGGCGCGGCGGCGCGATCCGCGCACGAGTCTGGAACGGACCGCCGACAAGGCGGTCGTGCAGACCCTGCCACGCACGGTGAACACGGGTGCGGGCGCGCTGTTCGTGCTCGCCGCGCTCGCGGTCCTCGGCGGCGACTCGCTCGCGGACTTCTCGCTGGCGCTGATCGCGGGCGTGCTGATCGGCATGGCGTCGACGGTGTTCACGGCGGTGCCGATGGCGGTGGCCCTGGAGGGCCGTGCGCCGGCCCGTCCGGCGGGCCGCGGTCCGCTCCCCCGCGACGGGGCGGGCGGCCCGCTCGAGGCACGCCGGGCACGGCGCGCGGACACCGGCGCCGTCGTCTGACGCGACCGGTGGGGTGCCCCGACCGGGTCACCCCACCGGTTCGTCCCGGCGGTGCGCGAACAGGACGGCACCGGGCGCGACTTCGTCGACGTCAAGCATCCACTGGGCTGCGATCACGAACCCGGCGTCCCGCAGGAGGTCC
>NZ_WWIA01000993.1 GCF_009870065.1 Streptomyces sp. SID5785
GCGCCGCCGCGCGACACGGAGTGCGTGGACGTGCCGGGCGGCCCGAAGGCCGAGACGTTCTTCACGAAGGACCTGCCGCAGGCGCTGAGGTCGGCGTACCGGGTCGGTCACGACCCCAGCGCGTGGGGAGCGCTCGGCTACTCGTCCGGCGGGTCCTGCGCGCTCCAGCTGGCGCTGCGCAACCCGCGGACCTACACCTCGGCGGCCGCACTGTCCGCCGACTACGCCGTGCACGACGATCTGACGACGGGTTCACTGTTCGGCAGCGGGCCGCAGGCCGCACAACGGCGCCGCAGCCACGACCTGGTCTGGCGGCTCGGCCACCTCCCCGTGCCGCGCGTCTCGGTGCTGGTCGCGAGCAGCCGGCAGGGCGAGAAGGACTACGGCGCGACGATGTCGTTCCTGCGCGCGGTGCGACCGCCGATGACGTCGGCACGGATCATCCTGCCGCAGGGCAGCCACCACTTCACGACCTGGCTGCGGGAGATCTCGCCGGCGATGGAGTGGATGGGCCGGCAGCTGACGTTCCCGCAGGACACCACGCCGGGTGCGAAGCGTCCCGCGCCGTCGGAGAGTTCGGCAGCGCCGTCGCGGCGTCCCGCCCGGCGGCTCTAGGGCCTGTCCGGCGGGTCATGTCGCGGGCGCGGGACGCGGCGCGGGCTCAGCGCTTCAGCTGTCCGTCCAGCCACTCCAGTGTCTGCGGGGTCACCGGGTCCGTGATGTCGGCGTACTCCTCGTGCTTCTTCAGGAACTTCGCGACGTACGGGCACACGGGGACGATGCGCAGACCGGCGGCGCGGACGTCGTCGAGGGCCTCGCGGACGAGCACGGCGGCGAGGCCCCGGCCGGCGAAGGCGTCGTCGATCTCGGTGTGGAAGAAGACCCTGCGGTCGTCGCGATCGCGGTAGGCGGTGAAGCCGGCCGGCTCTCCGTCGACCTCGACGGTGTAGCGGTGCCGGGCGTCGACGCGCCGGACGACGGGGGTGGCGGCGGGCTCGGTCATGACCGGGCTCCTCTCAGAGGCTTGGGGTGGGCGGGTTCTTGCGGGGCGTGAGGGTGGCGTGGGGCAGGGCCGGCGCGGGGAGCCGCTCGCCGGGGTAGCCCTCGACGTGGCCGAAGCGGTCGGAGGCCGCCTCCCACGCGGCGCGGGCCTCGGCGATGTCCTCGTGGGTGCGGCCGACGAAGTTCCACCACATGACGATCTCCTCGCCGAACGGCGGGCCGCCCAGCAGGACGACGCGGGCGGGCGCGTCCGTGTCGTTGGTGAGGGCCAGCGTGGCGGCGCCGGGGGCGAGGTAGCCCAACTCGGCGCGTTTCAGCTGCGTTCCGGCGAAGGTGACGGCTCCCTCGTCGACGAGGAGCCCGTGCTCGAAGCCGGGATCGACGTCGAGGGCGAGGCGGGCGTGCGGATCAAGCACGAGTTCGGCACCGAGCAGCGGGGTGTACGTGGGGACCGGCGAGGTGGCTCCGGCGAGCGAGCCCAGGAAGACGCGCAGTCCGGCGCCGTCGATCCGGACGTGCTCGGGGACGTGGTGCCGGAATCCGCGGGCCGTGTGCCGGTCCCGGTCGGGCAGGGCCACCCACAGCTGGACGCCGTGCAGCACGGTGGTCGCGGGGGTGGACACCTCGCTGTGGGCGATGCCGTGACCGCTCGTCATCAGGTTCAGCTCGCCGGGGCGGACCAGGGCGTGGGTGCCGAGCGTGTCCCGGTGTTCGATCTCCCCGCTGAAGAGCCAGCTCACGGTCTGGAGTCCGGTGTGCGGGTGCGGGGCGACGTCCATCCCGCCCGCGGCGGCGACGTCGTCGGGACCGTAGTGGTCGACGAAGCACCAGGCGCCGATCAGGGTTCTGGCCCGCTGCGGCAGCGTCCGGCGGACGCGCATGGCGCGGGGGCCGCCGAGCGGCACCTCCCGCGCGGTGACGATCTCGGCCCGCGGCGCGGCGTGTTCCGCGCCTGCGGGGTCGGCGACGCTCATGCTCGCCCCTTCCACTTCCCGTGAGGATCCATGGCTAGTTTTACGTTCAACTATTATGCTTGATCATACGACGCGTCCCCCGCCGGTGCCACCCACCCCGGAGGGCCCCGACTCACCCCGCAGGAGCGCACCTTGAGCGACACCGCAGCCGGCCCCGGCGACGCCCGCGTCTTCGTGGACAAGCAGAGCCCGAAGGCGTACCACGCGCTGCTCCAGACCGCGGAGGCCGTGCGCGCCACCGCGGCGGACGCGGGGGTCGACCGCGTCCTCGTCGAGCTGGTCAATCTGCGGGTGTCGCAGATCAACGGCTGTGCGTACTGCCTCCACGTGCACACCCGCGCCGCACTGCGCGCCGGGGAGACGGCCCAGCGGCTCGGCGTGCTGGCCGCGTGGCGCGACACCGAGCTGTTCACCGACCGGGAGCGTGCCGCGCTGGCCCTCGCCGAGGCGACCACGTCACCGGCCGACGCGGGCGCGCAGGACGCCGCGTACGCCGGGGCCCGCCGCGTCTTCACGGACGACGAGATCTCCGCCGTCGTGTGGGTGGCCGTCGCCATCAACGCCTTCAACCGCGTCTCGATCCTCAGCAAACACCCCGTCAGGCCGTAGGGCGGGATGCACGGCGCCCCCGCGGAGCGTCCGGCACCAGGGGGAGGCTGCCCAGCGCGAGCGGCGCGGCCGGCGGCAGGGCGCCGTGGGCGGCGTCGGCGCGGAACGAGTCGAGCAGGTACGCCACCAGGCGGCGGGACGCGGCCGCGTCGTCCGGCAGCGCGGCGACCAGGCCGCAGTGCGCCATGAGCACCACCCCGAGGTCCGAGGGCTCGAAGTCGGCCCGCAGCGCACCGGCCGCCTGGGCCCTGCGCACCAGGGTCCGCAGCTCCCCCTCCGCACGCCGCCTGG
>NZ_WWIA01000994.1 GCF_009870065.1 Streptomyces sp. SID5785
AGCTCCCGGCCGGCTGCGGACGACGATCGACGCCCGCGTGCAGCGGGCGGCCGAGCGCGAGGTGGCGCTGCGCGCCGACGCCTCGCTCGTCGTCGTCCGGCCCTCGACCGGCGAGGTGCTCGCGGTCGCCGGTTCCGGGCGGGACGGCGCCGCCACCGCGCTGGAGGGGCGGCTCGCCCCCGGCTCCACCATGAAGATGATCACGGCGTCGCTGCTCCTCGAGAAGAAGCTGGCCTCGCCCGACGCTCCGCATCCCTGCCCGAAGAACGCCTCGTACGGCGGCTGGACCTTCCACAACGTGGACGACTTCGCGATCCCCGGCGGCACGTTCCGGGACGACTTCGCGGCGTCCTGCAACACCGCGTTCATCACGCAGGCCGGCAAGCTCGCCGACGACGACCTGCCCCGGCAGGCCCGGGACGTGTTCGGCATCGGGACCAGGTGGTCGGTCGGCGTCGACGCCTTCGCCGGGGCGGTCCCGGTCCAGCACGACGCGTCGAAGGCGGCCGCGCTGATCGGCCAGGGCGAGGTGCGGATGAACCCGCTCACGATGGCGTCCGTGATCTCGACCGCCCGCACCGGCACGTTCCACCAGCCCTACCTGGTCGCCCCGTCCGTCGACCACCGGCGGCTGGCCACCGCGCGGCGCACGCTCGACGCCACCGCGCACCGCAGGCTGCGCGACCTCCTGCACACCACCGCGACCTCCGGGTCCGCCGCCGGTGCCATGGCCGGGCTGTCCGGTGACATCGGCGCGAAGACCGGTTCGGCCGAGGTCGTCGGGCAGGAGGATCCCAACGGCTGGTTCGCCGCCTGGCACGGCGACCTCGCCGCGGCGGCCGTGATGCAGCGCGGCGGCCGGGGCGGCGAGTCCTCCGGCCCGCTCGTGGCGGCCGTCCTGAAAGCGGCCGGCTAGCCGCCTCGGTCCGCGGCCCCCGTACCCGGACCTCGGCCGGCCTCAGTGCGCCACGGTGAAGATCAGTACCGCGGCCAGCCCGAGGGCACCGCACAGCGAGGCGGCCAGCGCGATGCTGACGCCCTTGGCCACGACCGCGGACGTGTCACCCCCTTCCTGCACGCTGCGCCGCATCGCCCAGACCGCTTCGGCGAGCAGGGCGACACCGACGACTCCACTGAGCAGCACCACCACATCGATCATCTGCTCATCGTGCTGCGCGCCCCGGCCGAGGGCGCGCAGCCCACGCACGCGCCGGGCCCGGTTCCGACCGAACGGCCGCACGTCAGGGCGCTTCCCGCGGCTCGTATGCTCGTGAGCACCACGCACGGATCGATCTTGGAGTGACACTGGTGGCGCGACGGCCGACCCTCGCAGGGACCTGGGACCGCTTCGTGGCGTCCGACCCCGGCCTGCTGCGGCTGATGGCCGGTCTGCGGACCGTCGCCGCGATCGGGCTCTCGCTCGCCGTGCTCGCGCTCACGGGCGCGGGCGTGACGCAGATGGTCGCCGGAGCGATGACCGCGATGGTGAGCACGTTCGCCATCCGTGAGAAGACCGTCCGCGGGCAGGCGCTCACCCTCGCGCTCGGCCTGCCGGTCGCACTGGTGGCGATGTCCCTCGGCGCGCTGCTGCACAGCCGCGTCGTCGCGGGCGACCTCTTCTTCGTCGCGCTGATCTTCGGCGCGGTCTACAGCCGCCGCTTCGGCGACCGCGGCACGGCCCTGGGGCTGATCGGCTTCCAGGTGTACTTCGTCTCCCTCTTCGTGGGGGCGTCGGTGAGTCATCTGCCGCGGCTCTTCGCGACCCTGGCGATCGCGTTCGCCTGTGGCGCGGTGGCCCGTTTCGCGCTCGTGCCGGAGACCCCGCAGCGGGTGCTCGGGCGGCTGCGCGAGGCGTTCCGGGCCCGGCTCGGACAGCTGGTGACGGCGCAGACCCGGCTGCTCGACGCCCCGCCCGACGAGCTCGACGAGGTCCTCGACGACCTGCGCCGGCACACGGCACGGCTGCACGAGTCGGCGCTCATGATCCAGGGCCGGCTCGAGGACGGCACCCGCGACGACGCGGCGGCGGCGCTCGTCCAGCGGCGTATCGCGGACGCCGAGGTCGCGGCCGAGCGCCTCGGGATGCTGCTCCTCAACGCGCGCAGTGCCGACCGGGCCGACACCCTCACCCTGCATCTGCCGGGCGCGCCGGTCCCGGCCACCGGGCGGCTGCTGCGGCACGAGGACGAGGCGACGGCGACGCTGC
>NZ_WWIA01000995.1 GCF_009870065.1 Streptomyces sp. SID5785
GCCCGCGACACGACGCCCCCGGACGACGCGGGCGCGCGCACCCCCGAAGCCCGGCCCGATCCCCGGCTCGCGGCGCGGGCCGGCGTCGACATCGTGGGCGCCGCGGACCGCTCGGGCCCGGCGGCCCAGTCGCCCGGCCAGCGTCCGGCCGGCTGGCGCCCCTGGCAGGGCCGGCTGTCCCACGCGCCGCTGGACTGCGCGGCCGACACCCACGCGCTGGTCTGCCAGCTCACCAACGGGACGTACGAGGCGGTGAGCCCCGTGGACGGCAAGCAGTTGTGGACCGAGGGCACCCCGCACGCGGAGGGGCTCGGGCTCGACGAGGCGGCCGTCAACGTGGACGGGCGCTTCGAGGTGCCCGGCGCCACGCTGGCGCCGCAGAGCCGCGGCGGCCGCACCGTCATCGGTGACGCGGACGCGCTGCGCCTGCTCGACTCGGCCTCGGGCAAGCCGCGCTGGAAGGCCCGGACGCCGCACGGCAAGGGGATGTTCACGACGCGTCCCGTGCTGACGGACTCCGCCGTGCTCGCGGTGGTGGAGTCCGGCAACGACAGCGCGGGCCCCGCCGCGACGCTCGCCGCCTTCGCCCTCACGGACGGGCACCTGCTGTGGCAGCAGCCGCTCACAGCGCAGCCCTACGCACAGATCTCCCGCCAGTCGCGCTCCGTCCTCGCGGTGCGCGGCCACACCGCCTACGCGAACGGCGACGGCGAACGGTTCGTCGCCGTCGACCTGCGCGACGGCAAGGTGCTCCGCCGCGACGCGGACGAGCCCGGGAACACCGTCGAGACGACACCCGCGCGCGATCTGCCGTCCGGCATGGACCGGCGCACCACCCGCTCGCTCCTCATCGCGGACCACCGCCTCTACGTGGACCACCACAGGCTCGTCGACCAGCCGCTGGGCTTCGGGGCGCCCGCGCGCACGATGCCCGTGCCGGGGGCACCCGCCGAGCGCCCGTCCTCGGACGTCGACGTCTCCGGCTCGGTCGTCGCCGAGCAGGCCCGCCCGCCGATGGTGCTGGCGCTCGGCGGGATCGCGCACATCGTCTACGACCAGGGCGCCCTGGTCTCCGTCGAACTCCCCCGGTGAGGTGGCCTCCCCCGTGCTGACTCCGCTGCCCGGTCCGCCCCGCCGGATCGGCCCGTACCAGCTGCTCGCCCGCGTCGGAGCGGGCGGGATGGGCGAGGTGCACCTCGCACGGCGCGCCGGCCCCGGGCCGGGCCCCGTGGAACTCGTCGCGCTGAAGTCCGTGCGGGAGGACCTCGACCTGGACGACGCGTTCCGCGCGCGTTTCCGCCGGGAGATCGCGGCGGCCCGCGCCGTGGCCGGGCCGTACACGGCGGCCGTCCTCGACGCCGATCCCGACGCCGAGCGGCCCTGGCTCGCGACGGAGTACGTGGCGGGCCCGTCGCTCGCCGGAACGGTCGCCCGCTGCGGCCCGCTGCCGGTGCCCACCGTGCGGGCGCTCGGGACGGGGCTCGCCCGCGCGCTGTCCGCCGTGCACGCGGCCCGCCTGCTGCACCGCGACCTGAAGCCGGGCAATGTGCTGCTGACCCTGGAGGGGCCCCGGCTCATCGACTTCGGTATCGCCCGGGCCTTCGAGGCGACCCAGCTCACCGCCGCCGGGGCGATGATCGGCACCCCCGGCTACCTGGCACCCGAGCAGCTGCGGGGCACCCACGCGCTGACCCCGGCCTCGGACGTCTTCGCCCTCGGTGCGGTGCTCGCCCACGCGGCGGGCGGGCACGGCCCGTTCGAGGACGTCGAACCGGCGGCGGTCATCTACCGGACCGCCACGGGCGACGCCGATCTCGACCACGTCCCGCCCCTGCTGCGCGACGTCGTGGCCCGCTGCCTGGCGACGGACCCCGCGCACCGCCCCTCCCCCGACGAGATCGTGCGGGCCCTCGCGGCGCAGGACGGGCCGGTGTGGCCCGCCGACGTCCGCGCCTTGTTCGCCGAACACCGGTCCGCCGCGGACGGGTTCGCGCACGCGGCCGGGCAGCAGGCGTTCGCGGCGGCACCCACCGCGCCCGGGGCGCCGCCGGGCGCCACGCCCCGGTCCGGGCGGCCGCGGC
>NZ_WWIA01000996.1 GCF_009870065.1 Streptomyces sp. SID5785
CGGGCCGGTGCGGCCCCGTGACGCCATCGTGCGGCGAGCGAGCCGCGACCGCCCCTCGGGACGCCCGTCCCGACACCGGAGGTGGCGTCCGCCGCCATGTGCGACCTGCGCGGTGTGGGGTGCCGCGCTCTGTCCTTCCGGCCGCCCGGCTGCCTAGCGTGTGCTCACATGACGACACTCCGTACCCGCCGCGTCCCCACCGACCGGCTGACTCAGCAGATCACCGACATACGGGACGAGGGCGAGCCCGTCGTCCTCGTGCACGGCAATGTCTCCTCCGGCGCGTTCTGGGACACCACGCTGGCCGCCCTCCCGGACACGTACCGGCCGGTGGCGGTGGACCTGCGGGGATTCGGCGGCACCGATCCGCTGCCCGTCGACGCGACCCGCGGGCTGCGGGACTTCGCCGACGACCTCGGCGCACTGCTCGACGCCCTCGGAACGGACCGGGTGCATCTGGTCGGCTGGTCCATGGGCGGCGGAGTGATCATGCAGTACCTGCGGGACCACCCGGCCCGGGTCCGGTCGCTGACCCTGGTCGCTCCGGTCTCCCCGTACGGCTTCGGCGGCACGCACGGCACGGACGGGGTGCTCAACTCCCCGGACGGCGCGGGCTCGGGCGGCGGCACCGCCGACCCACGGTTCGTCCGGCGGCTCGCCGACGGCGACCGCGGCGAGGACGGGCCCGCCGCGCCGCGCGCCGTGCTCGCCACGTACTACGTCAAGCCGCCGCTGCGCCTGGAGCACGAGGACACGTACGTCGACGCCATGCTCACCACCCGCACCGGCGACGACCACTACCCGGGCGACAGCACGACGTCCGCGGCCTGGCCCGGGATCGCGCCCGGCACCCGGGGCGTGCTCAACTGCATGGCACCGCACCACTTCCGGATCGACGACCTGCACCTCGTCGACCCCAAGCCGCCGGTGCTGTGGATCCGCGGCGAGGACGACGTCATCGTCTCCGACACCTCGGTGTTCGACCTCGCGCACCTCGGCGCGACCGGTGCCGTGCCCGGCTGGGACGGCACCCCGGCCCAGCCCATGGTCCGCCAGACGCGCGCGGCCCTGGCCCGCTACGCGGAACGCGGCGGCGCCGTGCGGGAGGTGGTGGTCCCGGACGCCGGGCACGCCGTCCACCTCGAACGGCCGAAGGAGTTCGGCGCGGCTCTCCTGGAGGTGCTCTCGTCATGACGGTGTGCACCACGCGCCAAGGCGCCGTACGCGGTCTCGCCCTGCCGGACGGGGTGACGGCCTTCCTCGGGATCCCGTACGCTGCCCCGCCGTTCGGCGCCCTGCGCTTCGACGCGCCGGCCGCGCCCGGCGCATGGACCGGGGTGCGCGACGCGACGGCCCCCGGCCCGACGGCGCCGCACGCGCCGCCCTTCGACATCCTCATCCCTGACGACGTCACCGAGGGCGAGGACTGCCTCAACCTCAACGTCTGGACGCCCGAGCCGGGTCCGGGCGCCCGGCTGCCGGTGATGGTCTGGCTGCACGGCGGCGCCTTCACCAACGGCGCCGGGTCCGTGCCGGGTTACGACGGCCGCGCCTTCGCCCGCGACGGCGTCGTCTGCGTCACCCTCAACTACCGGCTGGGCGCCGACGGTTTCCTGCACCTGCCGGACCGCCCCGACAACCGCGGCCTGCTCGACCAGCTCGCCGCCCTGCGCTGGGTCCGGGACAACATCGCGTCGTTCGGCGGCGATCCGGACCGGGTGACGGTCTTCGGCGAGTCCGCCGGCGCCATGAGCATCGGCGCACTGCTGACCATGGACGGGTCCCGGGGACTCTTCCGGCGGGCGATCCTGCAGTCCGGGGCCTGCCACCACTTCCTGCGTCCGGCCTCGGCCGCGCTGATCACCGCGCGCCTCGCGCAGAAGCTCGGCGTCGCCGCCACCCCCGAGGCCTTCGCCGCCGTCCCCCTGAAGGAACTCGTCCCTGCCCAGGCGGAACTGCGCGCCGAGGTCAACGCCCGCCCTGACCCCGCGCTCTGGGGCGAGGCGGCGCTCAACATGATGCCGTTCGAGCCCGTGCTGCCCGGCCTCGCGCTGCCGGACCCGGACTGCGGCGTCGACCTGCTGGTCGGCAGCAACCGCGAGGAGTACCACCTCTTCCTGGTCCCCACCCGGCGTCTCGACGTCCTGCCCGGGACGACGCTGGACCGCATCACCACCGCTTACGGCCTCGACCCCGCCGAGGCGCTCCCCGTCTACCGGGCGGCCCGGCCCGGCGCCACACCGGGCGAGCTGCTCTCCGCGGTGGCGACCGACTGGTTCTACCGCCTCCCCGCCATCCGTCTCGCCGAGGCCGTGCCCGGCTCCCACCTGTACGAATTCGGCTGGCGCTCCCCGCAGTTCGGCGGCAGGCTCGGTGCCTGCCACGCGATCGAGCTGCCGTTCGTCTTCGACCGCCTCGACGACCCGGCCTACGCGCCCCTGCTCGGCCCGCGTCCACCGCAGCGGCTCGCGGACGCGCTGCACGCGGCGTGGATCGCGTTCGCGGAGACCGGCGATCCGGGCTGGGCCCCGTACGACCGAACGAACCGGACCACGATGGACTTCACGGACGAGCCCGCGCCGGTGTCGGACCCGCGGGCCCGGGAGCGGCAGTTGTGGGAGGGCGTGCGCTGACGGGGGAGGGGAGGGGCGGTTGGGCCGTACGGGGCAGGGTCCTCGCCTTACGGCCGGGCCGCCCGTAGCCTCGGGGCAGCCGTCGGAGGAGGCAGCCATGCCGGAGGAGTCGACGCCAGACCTGCTGGGCACGGAGATGCGGGAAGTCACGTTCCCCGATCACTCGCGCGGCATCATTCTGGTGCAGGCAGGAACACCGCAGGACGACGCGGAGGCGGTCGCCGCCCGCATGTGGTCGGAGGGCCGCAGGCCGGTTCCGTAGCCCCGCCCTCACCCGCTCTCGGACGGGGCCGCGCTGGTGAGAGCCGCGGTCCAGGCGTGGCCCGGATGGGTGCGCTCCAGCCAGCCGCGCAGGCGGGCGCGGCGGGCACGGTCGAGCAGCGGCAGCGCGCCGCGGAAGTCGGACTCGTCCTTGGGCCGCAGCGCCTTGGCCTTGAAGAGCAGCACCAACTCCGGTACCAGATAGGGGATGCCGTCGGCGGTGTGCGCCCTGACCGCGTCGTACGGCAGGCGCAGGCGCGGGTCCCTGCGGCAGATCCACGTCCCGCCGTCGTGCGGCTCGCGGAACACGTCGAACAGGAAGTCACCGGTCGACGGGTCGCGCACCCAGGTCTGGTGCGTGGCGGCCAGGGTCTCCTCGTCCGCCGCCGGCCAGATCCGTCCCCGGCCGACCGCGTCGAACGCGTACTCGGGGAAGCGGTCCCGGACCGCGTCGAAAGAGGCCGCCGGGACCGCGATCTCCAGATCGCCGTGCGGCCGTGACGGCGCGCCGCGGAACAGGTCGAGCGCCCAGCCCGCCGCGACACACCACGGCGCGGCCACCCCGTCCAGCCGTGCGACGACCTGCTCCGGGCGCCAGGCGTGAGCCCATCGGACGTCGAGTTCGCGGGCGTCGGGCACGACACCGCCGGGCGGGACGCGGTCGGCTTCCGGTGGGAGGTCGGTCATCGGGCCAGGGTAGGGGCTGTGTACGCAGGGGACGCCGGTGCGGGACGGACGGCCCGGAGGTGTGACACCGGGGTACGGGAACGCCCGGCGACCGGTCGGGGGAGTCGTGCACGGTCCGCGGCCCGTTTGCGCCGCAATCGTTAGGGTCCGGCAAAGTCCCAGGTCAGCGAGGTGCTCTCGGGGGCGAGGCGGGCCATCTGCTCCGGGGACGACCCGGACGGGCCGCACCGAGGCGCATACTGAGCCATGACCAAGTCTGCGTCCCCGAAGCGCCATCTGCCCACGAGCCCCTTCAAAGCCCCGGTCGCCCCGGTCCCCAAGGAGTTCGCCATGGGCGACCAGGTGACACATGACGTGCACGGCCTCGGCAAGGTGATCGGCATCGAGGACGGCGTCGCGGCGCTGGTGGATTTCGGCTCGACGCGTCTGCGCATCCTGAGCCCCTACGACAAGATGACCAAGCTCTGACGCTGCCCGCGCGCCGACCCGGCCGTGGAGGGCCCGAGCCGACGGCTCGGGCCCTTTTTCGTGCCCCCGGCACGGCGCCGCCGGCTCCGGGCCGTCCGGGGGCGGCTGCGGCGCGCGTCCGTCCCGCGGGCGGGGACAACCGGTAGAGATAGGCCCTGCACCCGCGGCACCTCTCGGTGCCCGGCACTAGATGTGGGGACGACCGTTGAACAACTCCGAAGCAGCCCCGGACCAGCCCGGCACCGGTACCGGTGACGTCGACTGGCGGACCCTGCGCGGCCGTCGGGTCACCCTCGACGACGGATGGCGGTACGACGAGGACGAGCGGCCCGCGCGCGCGACGCGGCACCAGGGCGTGGTCGGTGACGTCGAGGACCACGACGGCGCGGGCCCGGTCGAGCTGACGCTCACCCGGTACGACGGGCGGAGCCTCGTGCTGTGCCCGGTCGGCCGGTTCGAGGTGCGCGACGACGACACCGACGTCGTGGTCCACACCCCCGCCGAGCCGGTCGTCCGCACGATCCCCGCGGGCTTCGTCGAGGCCGTCCGCCATGTCGCGCCCGAGCACTGGGAGGAACTGTCGTGGCTGCCGGGCGCCCCCGCGGACACCGTCCTGCCCGAGCAGGCCGAGCGGCTCGTGGAGATCGCCGCGCA
>NZ_WWIA01000997.1 GCF_009870065.1 Streptomyces sp. SID5785
CTAGCGAGGCCGGGACGAGGGTGAGCCGGGTGCGGGCCGTCGTCTCCTCGCCGGGGGAGAGGAAGTCGAGGCCCGCCGCGGTCAGGGCCTGCGCCAGCTCCGCGCAGCGCGGGTCGGCGGCGATGAGGCCGACGGAGCCCTCCTGGCGCAGGGCCTCGTGGCAGGCGTCCACCACGTCCTGCGGGCCGGTGGCCGCGCGGACCGCGAACGCGCCCGGGTTCTCACGGACCGACTCCACCGGGGCCAGGCCCGGTGCGATGTGCGGGAGCAGCCGGGAGGCGTACGTGATGACGTCGGTGGGCACGCGGAAACCGGCCGTCAGCTCCTCGACCACCGCGTCCGCCTTGCCCAGGTGCGTCAGGGCCTCCGCCCAACTCGCCGTCGCCCAGGGCGTGGTGCCCTGGGCGAGGTCGCCGAGCACCGTCACCGAACCCGTCGTCGCCCGGCGGCCCACCGCGCGGTACTGCATCGGCGACAGGTCCTGCGCCTCGTCGAGGACCACGTGGCCGAGCGAGTGGGTGCGCTCGATCAGGTCCGCGGCCTCGTCGATCAGCACCGCGTCGGCGGCCGACCACTTCGCCGACTTCACGCTGCGGGCCGGCCGGGTCCGCAGCAGGACCTTCTGCTCGTCCTCGCCGAGCAGTCCCGCCGCGTGCTCCGCGAGGAACTCCGCGTCCGTGAGCAGCCGCAGGACCAGCTTCGCCGGGTCGACCGCGGGCCAGATCGCCTTCACGGCGGCCTTCACGGCGGCGTTGCGCGCGACCGCGTTCTGCACGCGGTCGTCCGGGGCCTCGCCCGCCCGCTCCATCTGGACGAGCACGGCGTGCGCGATGCGCTGCGGGAGGGCCTCGCGGGCCGCGCCGTAGCGCATGTCACGGGACATCAACTCCCGCACGATCTCCTCGAGTTCGTACTGCGCCACCCGCCAGCGGCGCGAGCCGCGCACCACCACGATGCCCTCGGCCGGGGGTGTGATGTGGGCGCGCAGCGCCCGGTGGAGCACCTCGGCCATCCGCGCGTCGCCCTTCACGAGCGCCGTCGGGGCCTCGTCGGCGCCGCCGATCTCGACGCGGCGCGTGACCAGGTCGTCGACCGTCGCCTGGTGCACCTCCAGCTCGCCGAGCGCGGGCAGCACCTGCTCGATGTAGTGCAGGAACGACCGGTTCGGGCCGATGACCAGCGTGCCGGTGCGGGCCAGCCGCTCGCGGTGCGCGTACAGCAGGTAGGCGACACGGTGCAGGCCCACCGCGGTCTTTCCGGTGCCGGGGCCGCCCTGCACGCACACCGAGCCGGCGAGGCCGCTGCGCACGATCTCGTCCTGCTCGGGCTGGATCGTCGCCACGATGTCGCGCATCGGGCCGACGCGCGGGCGCTCGATCTCCTGCTGGAGCAGCTTGCTGGTGCGGGCCTCCTCCGCCGGGTCCGACAGGTGCTCGTCCTCGTACGCGGTCAGGTCGCCGCCCGTGTACCCGAAGCGGCGGCGCAGCGCGATGTCCATCGGGTCCTTCTTCGAGGCCCGGTAGAACGGCTGGGAGACCGGCGCGCGCCAGTCGATCACCATGGGGTCGCCGTCGGCGTCGTGCACGTGGCGGCGGCCGATGTAGAACTGCTCGCCGTCGGCGCCCTCGGCGCGGTCCGTGCCCGGGGCGTGCAGGTAGTCGAGCCGGCCGAAGAAGAGGGGGGTGTCGGCCAGGTCGGCCAGGGCCTTGATGCGTTCGTCGATCTGGCGCTGCAGGACCTCGGCGTTGACCCAGTTCGCGGTGACGTCGCGGATGTCGAGGGACTGGGCGTCCTCGCGCATCGCGCGCAGGGCGTCGCGGGAGGCCAGCAGGTGGCTGCGCTCGCGGTCCAGGGGGTGGTGCGGGGTGGTGGGCGGGGACGACGGACTCACGGGTGGGGCCTCCGGCTCCGGGTACGGGGGATCGCGGGACCGGCCGGTTTCCGTCCGGGCGGTGGCACTCCGTGCGGGAGGCGGGCAGACGCGCGACTGTACGCCGACGCGTCCGCCGAGTCGAGCCGATTTACCGGGGCTGCACCCCAGCACCCTCCTCAACCGCCCCCCGCACCGGCGCCACCCCCCGGGGCTCCGCCCCGGCCCC
>NZ_WWIA01000998.1 GCF_009870065.1 Streptomyces sp. SID5785
CCCGGCCGGCGTCCGGGCTCGGCCGGCACCTGGGCACGGCGGCGGCGCTCCTCGCGCTCGCCGCGGTCCCGCTGCTCCTGCGCCGAAGGCTGCGGCGGACCCGCACCGACGGCTGACGGTCACGGCCGGTGACGGTCGGGCCGCCACTCCATCGGCCCACGCCGAATGGTGGGGCGGTGCGCCGCTCCCTAGCGTCGCGAGCATCGCCCCCATCTCTGGAGGATCCGCATGCGTTCCATATCCGTGCTGTCGTCGGTGGCGCTCGCTTCGCTCGTCGCGGTCGGTCCTGCAGCCGGTGCCGCGTTCGCCGGTGACGACGGCGGCACCCGCCCCGACGTGACGTCCTTCGGGTTCACCGTCACCCCGAGCACCGTGGCCGCGGGGGGCACCGTCACGCTCAGTGCCACCGGCTGCGAGGAGCCCTCGGTCACCGTGGACTCCCCCGTGTTCGACCGGACGACGCTGAACGAGGGCCACTCCGCGACCGCGCAGGTCTACCCCGACGCCAAGCCGGGCGCCCAGTACGACGTGACCTTCACGTGCAAGGGCGAGAAGGGCACGACGCCGCTGACGATCGCGGGCGGCTCCGGTCACACCTCGGCGCCCGTGGACCGCGGTGTGCGGGCCGGGGTCGGCGGCAGCGTCGGCGGCACCGATCCGACGCTCCTGGTGGGCGGCGGCGTGCTGATCGCCGGAGCGCTCGGTGCCGGGTACGTGCGGCTGCGCAAGCGCCGCGCCGACGCCGCCTGACGGCCGGGGGCAGACCGTGTCCTCGGCCGAGGCCAGGCCCCGCAGACCGTCCTGGTCCTTCCTCGCCGTCGTGTTCCTGATCGGTGTGCTGCTCGTGCACCACGGCGTCTCGCGCGCCGACGGCCCGCCGCAGCCCGACCCGGGGGCCGCCCAGCTCGGCACGACGACCCCGCCCGCCGATCCGCTGGCCGCCTCGAAGCCGGTACGGGTGCGCATTCCGCAGATCGGCGTGGACGCCCCGCTGACGGGGGTGGGCCGGGACGCCGAGGGCTGGCTCGACGCGCCGCCGCCGGAGAAGGCGAACCTGGCGGGCTGGTACACGAAGGCCGTCACCCCGGGTGAGCGCGGCACGGCGGTGATCGACGGACATGTCGACAACGCGAAGGGTCCCGCGGTGTTCTACGGTCTCGGCTCGCTGAAGAAGGGCGAGCACATCGAGGTCGACCGGGCGGACGGCACGACCGCCGTCTTCGAGATCCACGGCATCGACGTCGTCGACAAGAACGCCTTCCCCGACCGCAAGGTCTACGGCAGCACCGGATTGCCCGAGCTCCGCGTCATCACCTGCGGCGGCAGTTACAGCAAGCGGGGCGGGTACAGCGGCAACGTGGTCCTCTACGGGCTGCTCACCGAGGTCCGCGGGGACAGCTGATCCGGGGTCAGCCGCCGAGCGGCGGGGCGGCCGGTGGCGGCGGGGCGTACACGGGCGGGGCGGCGGGCGGGGCCGCCCCGGGTTCGGTGTCGGTCACGACCCGGCACAGCCTGAACGCGTACTCGTAGGTCTGCATCCTGCCCTCGATGATCACGAGGTAGCCGTCGCCGTCCTCGTAGACCGTGCGGCGGACCGGGATGGACGGGCGGGGCGGGGCGAACGCGAGGACGTGCCGGTACAGGGCGTCCCGGGCCTGCGTCCGGGTGCCCGTGACGTGTCCCTGTGAGCGGGTCGCCAGGTACAGGCCGCCCACCGTGTGGCTGTTCATGCAGGTCATCATCAGGCCCCAGGTGGCCTGTGCCCCGTCGTCCACTGTCCGTCCCCCGTCGTCCGTGCACCGATCGCCGCCGACTCTGCCACACACCGTGGTGGTGCTGGGAACACCCCCGGTCCGGTGTCCAGGCCGACTGCCCGGCGCCCGCGCGAGGAGCAGCATTTTCGGTGTCGGCGGCTCCCGGGCGGCCGGCGCCGACCATCGGGCGAAGGGGAGAGACGATGACCGGACCGACACGGCGCGGCGTCCTGCGGGGCGCGGCGTTCACGGCGGCGGGCGGCCTGCTCACGGGACTCGGCGCGGGCGCGGCGCCCGCCTCGGCGGCACCGGCCGGTTCCGTGCCGAAGAGCGGTGGACTGCCGTTCCTGGAGGGCGCGTTCGCGCCGGTGACGAAGGAGCTGACGGAGTTCGGCCTGCGGGTGCACGGCCGTGTGCCGCGCGATCTCGACGGCCGCTATCTGCGGACGGGGCCCAACGCGCTGGGTCTCGAGGACCCGCGCGCCCACCACTGGATGCTGGGCGACGGCATGGTGCATGGCGTGCGGCTGCGCGACGGACGCGCCGAGTGGTACCGCAACCGCTGGGTGCGCTCCTCGCAGGTGGCGAAGAAGCTGGGCGAGCCCTACCCGGGCCCGGTACCGCCGGACGACTTCGCCTGCAACACGCACGTCATCCCGTACAAGGGCCGGATCCTCGCGCTCCAGGAGAGCGGCCCGCTGCCGTACGAGCTGGACGGGGAGCTGGGCACGGTGGGGCCGTTCGACTTCCGGGGGACGCTGGAGGGCGCGCTCACGGCGCACACCAAGTACGACGCGGCGGCGGGGATGTACGCGTTCACGGGCATCCTCACCGCGCTGTACGAGCGCCGGGACACGGGCACGGTCCGCCCGGTCGAGGTCTCGA
>NZ_WWIA01000999.1 GCF_009870065.1 Streptomyces sp. SID5785
GAGCTGACCGCCGAGCGCTTCGTCCCCGATCCGTTCGGCGCTCCCGGCAGCCGGATGTACCGCACCGGCGACCTGGCCCGCTGGACCGACCAGGGCGAGGTGGAGTACCTCGGCCGCACCGACCACCAGGTCAAACTGCGCGGTCAGCGCATCGAGCTCGGCGAGATCGAGGCCGCCCTCACCGGCTGCACCAGGGTGGACGCCGCGTGCGCCGCAGTGGTCGGCGACCACCTCGTCGGCTACGTCACCGGAGGCCCGGACCCCGACACGGTCCGCGCCGAACTCGCCCGCACCCTGCCCGACCACATGGTGCCGTCGGCGATCGTCCCGCTGGACGCCTTCCCGCTCAGCCCCAACGGCAAGCTGGACCGCAAGCAGCTGCCCGCGCCGGTGTTCGCGGGCCGCTCGGCCGCCCGCCGCCCCGCGAACGCCCGCGAGGAGACGCTCACCCGACTGTTCGCCGAAGTCCTCGACGCCACCGGCGTCGGCCCCGACGACGCGTTCTTCGACCTCGGCGGCACCTCGTTGCTCGCGGTCCGCCTGGTCGCGCGGGTCCGCGAGGAACTGGGCGCGGAGCTCACGATCGGCTCCCTCTTCCGGGCCCCGACCCCGGCCGCGCTCGCCGCACGCATCGACGACACGGCGGCCGTCTCCACCGACGCACTCGACGCGGTCCTGCCGCTGCGCACCGAAGGGCGGCGCCCGCCGCTGTTCGCCGTCCATCCCGCCGGCGGACTCTCGTGGTGCTACGCGGGCCTGACCGCCCGGCTCGGCCCGGACCAGCCGGTCTACGGAATCCAGGCACCCGGCCTCACCTCCGACGGACCGCTGCCGGACACCCTGTGGGAGCAGGCGGCCGACTACGTGGAGCGGATCCGGCGGATCCAGCCGCGCGGCCCCTACCGGCTGCTCGGCTGGTCCGTCGGCGGCATCCTCGCGCACTCCGTCGCCGTCCTGCTCCAGGAGGCCGGGGACGAGGTCGCCGTCCTCGCACTCCTGGACGCGTTCCCCGCAGAGCAGTGGCGCGACCGGCCGGCCCCCGAGGAGGGCGACGCCCTCACCGCGGTGCTGCGCATGGCCGGCGTCGAGCGGGGCACCGAGCGGGACCGCGCGGACGTCCTCGCCACCCTGCGGGACGCGGGCAGCCCGCTCGCCGGACTCCGGGACGCCACGCTCTCCCGCATCGTCGACATCGTCCCCCACCACGCCCGCCTGATGCGCGAGCACGTCCACCGGCGCTACGAGGGGGACGTCCTGTTCTTCACGGCGGCGGCGCCCCGCGCCGAGGACTGGCTCACCAAGGAGGCCTGGCGCCCGCACGTCACGGGCACGATCACCGATCACGCGCTGCCCTGCACCCATCCCGAGATGCTCCGCAGCGAGCACGTCGCCCGGATCGCGGATGCCGTCGCACGGATCTGACCGGGGACAGCCCGCGGGGGAGCGCGCGGAGACGTTGCGCGAACTCCCGCGGGCCGGGGCCGCACGGCTGTGGCTGGTGCGGACCGACACACCCGCCGTGGACCGGGACGGCGTCCTGGACGCGGCCGAGCGGCGCCGGGCCGCGGCGTTCCACCACGATCGGCACCGCGAGCGGTACGTCGCCGCGCACCTCGCCCTGCGGCGTGTGCTCGGCCGCGTCCTCGAACTCCCCCCGCGTGACGTGCGGTTCGTGCGGGAGCCGTGCCCACGGTGCCGGGCCCTCCACGGCCGACCGGCGCTGCGGAACGAGCCCGGTACGCACTTCTCTCTCTCGCGCGCCGGGGACCTGGCCCTCGTGGCGGTGGCCCCGGTGCCGGTCGGAGCCGACGTGGAAGAGATCCTCTCCGCGGAGGCGACCCGTACCCTCGCTACCGCTCTGCACCCGCGTGAGCGCGCCGAACTCGCCGCCGCCCGCGGGGAGTCGGAGAGGACGGCGGGTGCGTCGCGCGCCTGGGTCCGCAAGGAGGCCTACCTGAAGGGGCTCGGCACGGGCCTGGCCGACGGTGCCGCCCACGACTACGTCGGCACCGGTCCCGTCCCGCACGGGCCCGGCGGATGGACGCTCGCCGACGTCACCGTGCCCCGCGGCTGGACGGCCGCGGTGGCCGTCGCGCCCGTGCCGGGGCCGGGCGCGCGACGTGAGGCACCGGAGCCGCGGCCGTCCGGAGCCGCGGCCGTCTGACGCGGAGCAACACGCGGCCCCGGTCCGCGCCGCCGCGGCGTCAGGACGCCTCGGCCCCCAGACCCAGCCCCTGCCGCGCACCCGACCAGGCCCGCCACAAGCGCGCGTACTCGCCCTCCCCGGCGA
>NZ_WWIA01001000.1 GCF_009870065.1 Streptomyces sp. SID5785
GGTCGCGCAGTTCCCCGCGCCCCTGGCGGGGTCACGCCGGGCCCGGGCCGGGGCCGGGGCCCGATCGGGCGTAGCGGGTCGGGGGCATGCCCACGATGCGTTTGAAGTGGCGGGTCAGATGGGGCTGGTCGTGGAAGCCCGTGGACACGGCCACCTCACCCGCCGGCACCCCGTCGAGCAGCAGCCCCCGCGCCCGGTCGATCCGCCGCGCCGTCAGGTACTGGTGCGGGGCGATCCCGTACGCCGCCCCGAACGACCGCACCAGATGCGCCGGATGCGCATGCAGCACCCCCGCCGCCTCGGCCAGCCCCACCCCCGCCACGATCCGCTCGTCCAGCAGTTCCCGCAGGGCGACCGCGAGGCGCCGGTCGGGGCCGGGCCGCGGCTGCCCGGCGAGCCCCGGCCGGAGCCGCTCCCGCAGCCGCTCCGCGACGAACGTCAGCCGCGCCGCCGCCTCCAGTTCGTCCCCGGGGTGGGCCAGCGCCGCGTGCAGCTGTCCGATGCGGCGCCGCAGGAGCGGGTCGGTGAGATCGGGGTTGTCCACGGCCGGGCCGATGAACGACGTGTCGAGCAGCCCGCCCTCGGCCGCGTCGAGATAGAGCACCCGCTTGCGGAACCCGTGCGGCGTCGCGGCCGACCCGTTGTGCGGGACCTGCGGCGGCAGCAGCGACACGGTGCCGAGCGGGGTGCCGTGCGGGTGCCGTTCGAGGTCGTAGCGGACCGCGCCCTCGTCGACGATGAGCAGGGTCCACGTGTCGTGCACGTGCATCGGGTACGCGTGCCGTGTGAAGTGGGCGTGGAAGACCTCCGCGACGCCCTCGACCCGTGGACGCCACGCGCTGATCTCCTCGCCAGGGGAGCCGCCGCCGGCCATGCAAAAAACGTACAAGACCGGACCCGCCCGGGCCCGGCAGTCTCACTGCATGAACACCGAGACCCCGCCGGCGACCCCGTCCACGACCACGACCCCGCCCGTACCGCACCCCCAGCCCGCAGCCGACGCGGGCGGCGCGGCCCCCGCCCCCGTCCGCTTCGACACCAAGATCGCGGTTCTGCTCCGGGACGACCTGGAGACCTGGCAGCGGCTGAACGTGACGGCGTTCCTGGTCAGCGGGCTCGGTACGCAGCTGCCCGAGGTGGTGGGGGAGCCGTACGAGGACGCCGACGGGGTCCCGTACCTGCCGATGTTCCGCCAGCCCGTGCTGGTCTTCGAGGGCGGCAAGGAGACGCTGAGGGCCGCGCACGAGCGGGCGCTGCGCCGGGCGCTGCCGCGGGCGGTGTTCACGTCGGACCTGTTCGCGACCGGCAACGACCGGGACAACCGTGCCGCGGTCCGGGCCGTCGGGACCGACGGCCTGGATCTCGTGGGGATCGCCGTGTACGGCCCGCGCAACGCCGTGGACAAGGTGCTCAAGGGCGCACACATGCACGGCTGACCCCCTGCCGTTCCCCGCCGTCCTCCCTGTCCGCCCCGGCCCCGGCCCCGGCCGACGCCCCCGCCCCCGGCCCCT
>NZ_WWIA01001001.1 GCF_009870065.1 Streptomyces sp. SID5785
CGGACACCCTGGAGCTGTTCGCCCGCTTCCGTGAGGACGACTGGATCGTCAACTCCCGCAACACCGCGGACGAGACGGCCATCCGCACCCTCGCCTCCATGGCCGGCTTCACTCCGCGCATCACCCACCAGGCCGACAGCCTCGACCTCGTCCAGGGGATGATCACCGCCGGGCTCGGTGTGGGCCTCCTGGCCGTCGACACCCCCGTCTTCCCCGGAGTCCGCCTGCTGCCGCTCGACGGCCCACCGGTGGTCCTGCGCGCCTGCGCGGTCGTCCGCCACGGCCGCCTGGACTGGCCTCCCCTCGCGCTGGTCACGGACCTTCTGGTCCGGCGCGGCGCGCCGACGGCGGGGCCCGGCCCGGCTCCGGCGGGATAGCGGTCCACGGACGGTGGTCCACCCCTCCGCAGGGGGCTCTGCCGACGCGAGCGGGCCGTCACCGATCCGGCTCTACGACGCGTCGGGCAGCTCCACCGGGTACGGCTCGGCGAAATCGGCCGAGCGGCTCACCTTCTCCCAGGCGCCCGCCTCGGCCAGCTGGCCGCGGGAGTAGTCGAGCGCCATGGTCACCGCGTTCACTCCGAGCAGCAGATGGCTCGGCACCTCGTCCTGCCGTACGGTGCGCACGATGATCTCCGCGGCGCGCTGCGGATCACCTGCGCCGCCGGACGTGCCCTGGCGCACCCGCCGGTTCATCGCGCCCACGGTCGCGTCGTAGGCCTCCGGCACCGGGTGGACGGTCATGGAGGAGCCGGCCCAGTCGGTGGCGAAGCCGCTCGGTTCCACCACCATGAACCGCAGTCCGAACGGCGCGGTCTCCGCGGCCAGGGTCCGGGTGAAGCCGTCGACCGCGAACTTGGCGGCCTGGTACGCGGCGATTCCGGGGGAGCCGCCGACGCGCCCGCCGACCGAGGAGAACTGCACGACGGTGCCCGAGCCCTGCCGGCGCAGCAGGGGCAGTGCCGCCTTGGTCACGTGGTAGACGCCCCAGAAGTTGGTCTCGAACTGGGCCCGAATGTCGTCGTCGTCCGCCGTCTCGACCGGCGACACGTTCGCGTACCCCGCGTTGTTCACCAGGACGTCGATCCGGCCGAACCGGGCCACCGCCGCATCGATCGCCGTGCGGGCCGCCTCGGGGCTGGTCACGTCCAGGGGCACGGTGAGGACCCGGTCCCCGTATTCCCTCAGCTCCTTGTCCAGCGCGTCCGGGCGGCGTGCCGTGGCGACGACCAGATGGCCCGCATCGAGGGCGGCGGACACCAGCGCCCGGCCGAATCCGCGGGACGAACCGGTGATGAACCAGACCTGCTGCCGTATGCGCTCCGTGCTGCGTTCGTTGTCACTCATGCATTTAGTACAACACCGTTCTCTAATTAACGCAACACCGTTCTGCTAGATCCTCCTATGATGGCCGCATGAGTCAGCCAGCGTTCCAGCGGGCGCGCAGCGCCGAGGCCAAGCAGGCGCGGGAAGGGGCGATCCTGGAGGCGGCCCGGGCGCTCGGCCGGGGGCGCGGCATCCGCGAGGTCACCCTCACCGACATCGCCGCCGAAGTGGGCATGCACAAGTCGGCGCTCC
>NZ_WWIA01001002.1 GCF_009870065.1 Streptomyces sp. SID5785
AGCGTGAGGACGGCGTCGCCCGCCTCGGGCAGGCCGCTGTTCTGCATGACGACGGTGATCTCCAGGCCGCCCGCGTTCACGAGCCGGTGGATCGTGCCGGGGGTGAACCAGGCGACGCTGCCCGGCTCCAGGGGTGTCTCCCGGTAGCCGGAGGTGGTCAGGGTCTGCACGGCGCCGTGGCCGGCGGTCACGACGTACCCCTCGCTGCACGTGAGGTGCAGATGCGGGGTGCCCCCTCCGGGCAGGCCGTCGACCGTCGGCCAGTCGTAGACGCGCAGCCGGGACACGCCGACGGCGGCGGGGAAGCCGTCGTACGCCGCGCTCACCATGTCCGGCCCGCGAGGTGCGCGGTGACCCGGTCGCGGTCCCAGGCCCCGTCGGCGACGATCACCCGGTAGCTGCGGGAGAGCGTGTCGCCGGGGGCGAGGACGAGCTCGTCGTGGAAGGCCCAGGACGGGGCGACCGCGGCGAACGGGTCGCTGCGCACGAACCAGTGCGCCGGGTGCGTCCCCTTCTCCCCCGCGTGGTCGTTGGCGGGCGCGTGCGCGAAGACCATCGTGGCGTGTCCGTCGCGGCCGTCGTGTTCACCGACGTACGCGAGCCAGTCGGCCTGGCTGCCCATCAGGTCGCCGTCCTCGGGGCCGGCTTCGGCGGTGAAGACGTGTCCGTCGCGGAAGGCGCGCGGCCCGCGCCAGAACAGTCCGGTGTAGCCGGCGGCGGGCCGGCCGTGCGTGGTGGGGCTGCCGAACCGCAGCGGTTCGTCCCGGCGGTTGGTCACCGCCGAGGTCCAGGTCAGGGACCAGCTGCCCGACTCCGTGTCCACGTCGTGCACCTCGATGCGGCGCTCCTCGTCCGCCCACAGCGCGCCGTCGTACGGGTGCCAGGTCAGGCGCTCGGCGATGACCGCGCCGTCGGCCGTGGCGGAGACGTCCTCGAAGGCGGTGTGCGCCATCGAGCCGATCCGCTCGGGCAGCGCGAGGTATCCCTCGCCGTGCACATAGGTGTTGCCGCCCCACAGGTTCTGGCCCGACAGGTGGGAGGCCGTCAGCTGGAGGCCCTTGTGCCAGCGGTGGTCGTTGGGGCGGTAGTCGGTGACGAGGCCGCCGGACAGGGTCCGGATCGGGTGGAGGTACGGCTTGGGCGCCTCCCACGCGGCCT
>NZ_WWIA01001003.1 GCF_009870065.1 Streptomyces sp. SID5785
CGCTCCCAGCCGTCCCTGAAGGACGTCATCCGGGCGCGTACCTGTTCGGGGGTGCGGTCGTCCGTCTCCGGGACGCGCGCGGGGGGAGCCTTGTCGTCGGGCCGTTCGCGCAGCTGCGGTGCCAGGCTGGCCTGGCGGACGCGGCGGGGCAGTCCGTCCCCCGGCCCCTCCCCGGCGTCGGTCGCGTGCTGCTCGGGGTGGTCCTGGGCGGGTGCGCTGCGCAGGCGCAGCGCCGTGACGCCCGGCGGGTGCCGGGGGGCCTCGGGTTCGGGAGCGGCGGACGCCAGAGCGGGCCGGGCGCCCGGCGCGGGGACGGAGTGGGCGTTCATGGCGGCTGCCTCCGGCTCGGGCACGCGCGCGTGGTGGCGTGTCTCGTCGGTCTCCTGTGCGGTGGCGCCGGTCCGGTCCTGGCCGTCGTCGTGCAGCAGGGGGGTGGGCAGCAGCACGACGGCTGTCGTGCCTCCGTAGGGCGAGGCTCGCAGGTGCACCTTCACGTCGTGGCGGTCGGCGAGCCGGCTGACGACGAACAGTCCGAGCCGGTCGCTGTCGAACAGGTCGAGGGCCTCGGAGTGCGCGATGCGGTCGTTCGCCTCGTTCAGGGTCTCCTTGCCCATGCCGAGCCCGCGGTCCTCGATCTCGACGGCGTAGCCGTTTCCCACGCGTTCCCCGCTGACCCGCACCTTGGTGTGCGGGGGCGAGAACTGGGCCGCGTTCTCCACGAGTTCGGCCAGCAGGTGCGTGATGTCGGCGACGGCTGTGCCGGCCACCCGCGCGGGGGCGAGCTGACGCACCTCCACGCGCGCGTAGTCCTCGATCTCGGAGAC
The DNA here is from genome assembly GCF_009870065.1 of Streptomyces sp. SID5785. Classification (GTDB taxonomy): domain Bacteria; phylum Actinomycetota; class Actinomycetes; order Streptomycetales; family Streptomycetaceae; genus Streptomyces. The sequence goes on from NZ_WWIA01001003.1 coordinate 825, forward strand.
CGCCGCGCGGACGACGTTGGTCAGCGGGACGGGCGTGCGCCAGGCGCGGCCGGGGGCGGCGCCGGACAGGATGATCAGGCTCTCCGCGTGGCGGCGCATGCGCGTGGTGAGGTGATCGAGACGGAACAGGTCGCCGAGTTCGTTGGGGTCGTCCGCGCGGCGCTCCATGCTGTCCAGGAGGCCGAGTTGGCGGTGCACGAGCACCTGGCTGCGGCGGGCGAGGTTCACGAAGACACCGGAGATGCCGCTGGCGAGCTCGGCGCGTTCCGCCGCGGCGTGCAGAGCCGCGCGGTGGACGGTCGTGAGGGCCTCGGAGACCTGCCCTGTCTCGTCCTCGGCGGGCGGCCCCTGCGGCGCCTCCGCTTCGACGTCGATCTCCTCGCCCGCCCGGAGCTTGCGCATCGTGTCGGGCAGCTTGTGCCGGGCGATCTCCAGGGCGCTGTTGCGCAGGCTGACGAGCTCCACGACGAGCCCGCGTCCGATGCGGACCGAGATCACCAGGGAGGCGGCCACGGCCAGCAGACCGAACACGACGGCCGCTCCGGCGGGCGTGAGCAGACCGCGGGCGAACGGGTCGGCACGGTCGGCGGCGCTGCGCGCGGCGTCCGCCTCGAGGGCGCGCATGCCGTCCTGCACGCCGGAGTGTGCGCGGCCCCAGTCCGCGCCGGTCGCCGCGGCGAGAGCCTTGGCGCCGGGCCGGGCCTTGAGGGTGGCGTCCTCGACGGCGCGCAGATCGGTGTACGCGCTCCCCTCCGCGAGGTGGCTCCACCGGGCCCGTTCGGGGCCGCGCAGATCGATGACAGCTCCGTCGGCGAGTTCCCGGCGGCTGTCCACGGCGCCGGTGAACAGGCGCAGCCGATCGCCGTCCAGGGTGCCCGCGTGTCCGGCGCTGACCACCAGCGTGTCCTCGCGGGCGAGCATCTCCCCGGCGCGTGCGAACTCCAGCAGCACGCGCGCGTCGGAGCCGAGTTCGGCGTCCTGGACGCCGGTCAGGGCGCCGCTGACGCCGAAGGCCTTGGCGATGGTCCCGGTGTACTGCCGGTAGGCCTCGTCCCAGGCCGTGTGGTGTTCGAGGACGGAGGTGCGCGCGGCGCGCAGCCGTGCGGTGTCCGCCACGAAGGCGCTCAGCCGGTCGGCCACGCCCTGCGGCAGGTCGGCGCCGTCCGCGACGGTGTTGTCGCGGCCGAGCCGCAGGGCCGACACGGCGCGGTCGGTCGCAGCGCCGAGCCGCTCGAGCTCGTCGGCGCGGTCGGACGCGGGCTTGGTGGCGTAGCCGACGGCGGCGGTGCGCTCGGCCTGGAGGGCGGCGACGGCGGCGCCGACGGGTTCACGGACCGCGGCGTCGACGCGCTGCAGCTGGCGCAGGTGGGCGACGTCCTGGGCGGTGCTGACGGTCGCGTAGGCCCACAGGGCCAGGAGCGAGACGACGGGCACCATCAGGAGGCAGACGATCTTGGCCCGGACGGTGCGCGGCCGCAGGTGCCGGCCGCCCGCGCGCGGGGGTGGTGCGGAATCGCCTGCCGCTGCGGCCGGGTCCTCGTCGGCGGGCGGCCCTGCGTGGGCGCGCCGGCCGCGTGCGGGGACGGCGGGGGGCGGCGGCGAGCCGGGCTGG
>NZ_WWIA01001004.1 GCF_009870065.1 Streptomyces sp. SID5785
AGGGCCCGCTCGGTCTGGAGCAGCATCTCGCGCGCGTTGGCCGCGAGCGCCATCTCGTGCTCGCGCGTGATGTTCTTCGTGCCGGTGTCGGCGTCGTCGTCGCCCGCGCCGTCGCCCGAGTCCCGCATCAGACCGGCCAGGCCCTCCTCGGCCGACGCGATCTCGCTGCCCAGCCGCAGGGCCTCGCTCTGCAGCTCGGCGCGCGCCTCGGCGACCTCATCGGCGGTCCAGGGGTCCTCCCCGGGGCGTACCGCCAGCTCACCGGGCTCGGCGGCGGACGCCCGCGCCTTGGGAACCGCGCCGGGCTGCTGCGCCGCCGTGGCCGTGCCCTGAGTCTTCTTCGCAACCACTGTCGTGGCTCCCGTCGTCTTCGCGGTCTCGTCCGCGTCCTCGGCCGTCTTCTTCGCGCTCTTGCGTCCGGTGGCCCCGCCGGCCTTCTTCGCCGCTGTCTTCTTCGTGGCTGTCTTCGTGGCTGTCTTCGTCGCTGCCTTCTTCGTCGTACGTTTCCCCTCCGGGGGGCTCTCGGCACCTCCTGAGGCCGGGGACGTACCGGCCTTCTCGGCGACCGCCTTCTTCGCGGCCGTCTTCTTCGCGGCCGTCTTCTTCGCCGGAGCCTTCTTCGCCGCGGGCTTCTCGGCGGCAGCCTTCTCGGCCGCCGTCTTCTTCGCGGCGGCGCTGCGCACGGCGGCGGACTTCTTGCCGGTGGCCGTCTCCTTCGGCGCGGCGGCACCCGCCGCCCCCGCCGTCGCCCCGGACGCCGGCTTCACCGCCTTGCCGGTGCCCGTGGATCTGCCGGTCGCAGACTGCTGAACGGCGGTCTTCTTCGCCACCATGGCCGCGGCCCCTTCACATATTGTGATCTTGCACGCGAATCGTGCTGGGACGATAAATCGACTCGGGGCCCACGGCAACGGGGAGCGCACCCCGTCCGGCCCCGCCCCGCGCCCCGGGCACGGCGGGCCTGCCCGGGTCGTGCCCCGCCGCCTGCCTGGTCATCCGCCCGGCGGGCACGGCGCGAGCCCGCTC
>NZ_WWIA01001005.1 GCF_009870065.1 Streptomyces sp. SID5785
GTTGCCGCCCTCCTCCGCCTTGCATCTCGACGCACCAGACCCCGCTCACCAGCACAGAACAGCCCGGGCCACCCGGACGCGACCAGACCCGCCGGACAGACCCTGGGCTGCCGCCCGGAAGATCAGTACTCCGTCCCTCGTGTGTTCTCAGCCTCCGTACACGGCGTCCACCTGGTCGGGCACCACGGAGCCGTTGTCGCGCAGCAGGGGTCCGAAGCCGCCCTCGGGCAGGTTCCGGGCGGCCGTGGAGCAGGGGTAGGTGCCCTCCTTGCGCGGCAGCGGCTCGATGAACATCGGGTTGGCGACCCAGCGTCCGTCGGCGTTGTCGTAGGCGCGGCACATGATCTCGTTCTTGTTCCGGTTGAGGACGAGGTGTGCGCCGGTCGCGTCGCCGACGAAGGTCACGTCGGTGTCGGCGTCCCCGCCGCCGAGGGCGATGCGCTTGCCCCAGCGCTGCTTCTCCCAGGCGGCCTTCCCCTTGATGTGGAAGATGTCCTGGTTGATCCAGCAGCGCTTGCCGTCGATGTACGGGATGGCCTCGCCCTTGTTGATCGGCACACCGCCGCAGCCCTCGTTGTACGGGGTGATGCGGCCGCGCTCGTCGAGCACGGAGCGGATCGCGATCGTGTGCTTGCGGTCGATGCCGACGCCCCGGGACCACACCTCGGTGACGGGCTCGGAGCCCGCGGAGACGATGTAGGTGTCGAACCCGGCGCGCTGGAGCGTGCGGATCAGGTCGCGCTGCTGCTCGTAGTACCGGACGTAGCCGGGGATGGTGTGGGTGCCGAGCTTCTGGGTGGCGCCGACGGGCGCAGCGAGGGCCTCCTTGCGGGCGGCGGCCGCGTAGGACTCCAGCTCGGGGACGGTGTGTCCGGCGAAGAGCTGCGGCACCCAGGCGTACTGCGGCACGGTGCGGCGGTGGTTCCACTCGCCCGCGAAGGCGGCGGCGCCGCTCATGGTCTTTCCGGACTCACGGATGTTGAAGATCTCGTCCGTGCAGTCGGTGTCGGTCGAGGTGGGCAGCGGGCGGCCGGCGGGGACGTCGGTGCCGCAGGCGGCGGTGAGCGCCCGGTCGGCCTCGTCGGTCAGCCAGCGGCTGGTGTCCTTCCAGCGGGCGGGCCGCAGGATCTTGTCGTGCCGCAGCGACCAGGCGATGGTCGCGTCGGTCACGTCGTTCTTGGAGACGGTGTTGTCCCAGTCGAACGCGGCGACGGGGCGCGGGCCGCGATGGCCGTGGCAGGTGCCCCGTTCGTCGATCATGCGCTGGAGTTTCGCCCGGTTGTCCCCGTACCAGGGCAGCTTCTTCGACAGCTGCGGGCAGT
>NZ_WWIA01001006.1 GCF_009870065.1 Streptomyces sp. SID5785
GGACGCGACGGACGTGACCGACGCGACGGACGCGACAGCCCTGGGCGGCCCGGTGAGCGCCGGAGACGCCGCGGAGGCCAAGGGCGGCGCCCCCGCGGACGGTGCCGGACCCCGAGGCCCCCTCGACGCGGAGCGCCTCGACGAGATCGAGGAGGGCACGGACACGGCACCCTGGGTGGCCTACGCGCGCGGCCGCCGCCACCTGCTCGACGGGCGGACCGGCCGCGCGCACACCGCGCTCACCGAGGCCGCCGCCCGCCTGCCGGGCCGCGCCGACCTCGCCTACCACGCGGCGTGGAGCCGGCTCCTCGACGGCCGACGGACCGAACTCACCGCACGCGTCCGGCCCGACCGCGACCGCTGGCCGCTGATCTGCCTGCTGCTCGACGCCGACCCTGACCTCGTCCTGCCCTCCGGGACCGACGAGCGGCTCGCCCGCGAGGCCGGCCCGCTCGCGCCCCTCGTCCGGGCGCGGCTGCGGATGGCCGAGGGGCGCAGGCCGGCCGGTGACCTGCCCGGCTGGGAGCAGCTCGACCTGCGCGGCACCACCCTGCCCGAACGCCTGGAGGCGCTGCGCACACTGCTCGCCGCCGAGCTGGGCCGCGGCCGGGAGCGGGCGGTGGGGCAGCTGGCCCGGCTGCCGCTGT
>NZ_WWIA01001007.1 GCF_009870065.1 Streptomyces sp. SID5785
TCCGCCCACCCCGCCGGCGGCGGCGGCCGCACCCGTACGGCTCTCGAAGATCACGCTCACCAAGGCGGCCCCCAGCGTCTCCCTCGCCAAGCAGGGCGGCACGGGCGGCGCGATGCGCGTGAACCTCAACTGGGAGATGCGCAAGCAGTTCAGCGGCTGGGGCAGCAAGCGCGGACGGGCCACCGCCATGCACCGAGACCTCGACCTCGACCTGTGCGCCCTCTTCGAACTCACCGACGGCCGCAAGGGTGTCGTGCAGGCCCTGGGCAACGCGTTCGGTGCGCTCCACCAGCCGCCCTACATCCACCTCGACGGGGACGACCGCACCGGCAGCGTCGCCACCGGCGAGAACCTGACGATCAACCTGGACCACAAGCAGGCGTTCCGCCGCATCCTCATCTTCGTGACCATTTACGAAGGCGCGCGCAGCTTCGCGGACCTCCACGCGACCGTCACGCTCACCCCGCTGGGCGGTGCGCCGATCGACTTCTCCCTCGACGAGTGCACCGTCCCGTCCACGGTGTGCGCCCTGGCCCTCCTCACGAGCGACGGCGGCGACCTCACCGTGCAGCGCGAGGCCCGCTACCTGGTGCCGCAGCGGGGCA
>NZ_WWIA01001008.1 GCF_009870065.1 Streptomyces sp. SID5785
CGGCCCCGCCCCGGCCGGCCCCACCGCCTCGACGCCTCCGCCCGCGGCTCCCGCTCCGCAGCAGTCCGCCCCGGCACCGGTCGCGCAGCAGCCCGTCCAGCCCGTCCCGTCCGCTGCCGCCCCGGTCGGCGGCCCGGACCCCCGCACCCTCTGGCCGAACATCCTGGAGGCGGTGAAGAACAAGCGCCGCTTCACCTGGATCCTGCTCAGTCAGAACGCACAGGTGACGGGCTTCGACGGCACCACCCTGACCCTCGGTTTCGTGAACGCGGGCGCGCGGGACAACTTCGCGAGCAGCGGCAGCGAGGACGTGCTGAAGGCGGCGCTCGCCGAGCAGCTCGGTGTCAGCTGGAAGGTCGACGCGGTCGTCGACGCATCGGGCGGCGGCGGCACCCCCGCGCCCCCGGCCCCGGGCGGGTACGGCGGTGGCGGTGGTTACGGCACGGGCGGTGGCGGAGGCGTTGGCGGCGCCGGCTACGGCGGCGG
>NZ_WWIA01001009.1 GCF_009870065.1 Streptomyces sp. SID5785
CCGGCGACGATCGCGGTGCCCCGGGTGCCCGGCACCGGCCCGTCGGCCCACCAGCCCGCGAGGTTCGCGTCGTCCTCGGGCGGGGCGGCGAGCCGGCCGTCGTGCTGGAGCCGCAGTTTCGTCAGCGGGGCGTCCACGTGCAGCGCCGGGATGACCACGCGCAGCGGGCGCGACGCGGGCATCGGGGCGGCGGCGCCGCCGGTCGCCGCGTGCCGCGCCGTGGCACCGGGCTGCGGGGGACCCGCGTGCGGATCGGCGACGGTGAACGCGAACACGACGGACGCCACGGCGCTCAGCGCCACGCCCTGGGCCACGCGCCGCAGACGCGAGGGGCGCGGGCGGACGGAACCGGCCGCGGACGGGTCGCCCTGCCAGGCCGTCACCC
>NZ_WWIA01001010.1 GCF_009870065.1 Streptomyces sp. SID5785
CACGGACGGCGCGACGGGGCCGGGCCCCGGGCACCCGCGGGTGTCGGCGCCGCTGCCGCGCGCCGCCCGGCTCCTCGACGAGCTGGGGCTCGCCCGGGCCACCCCGGCGTCGCTGCTGGCGCGCTGGGCGGCCGCGGCGGACGATCCCGACTCGCTCGGCGGGCGGGTGTGGGCGGTGCTCGGCGCCGGGCCGCGCGGTCCCGTCGGCCTCGACCTGGCGGCGGACGGACCGCATCTGCTGGTCGAGGGTCCGGCGGGCAGCGGCCGGACGGAGCTGTTGCGTTCGGTGGTCGCCTCGCTCGCCGCCGCCGAGCGGCCCGACCGGCTCGGGATCGTCCTGGTCGACGGCCGCAGCGACGGTCCGGGCGGGGCCGCGGAGCGCGCCGAGGGCCTGCGCGTCTGCACGGACCTGCCGCACGTCACGACGCACCTCGCGGTCAACGACCCGGTCCGCATGCGGGAGTTCGCCCAGTCGCTGTCGACCGAGCTGAAGCGGCGGGCCGAGCTGACCGGGCGCACCCACTTCGCCGAGTGGCACACCCAGCGGGCGGTCTCGGGGCACATGGTCGCGCAGCGGCCGGCGCCGGGCGGCCCGCCCGCGGCCGGTGCCGGGGACCTGGAGGCGCCGCCGAGCTCGACCCTGCGGCTGCGGCCGGGCGCGGGGCGCGAGAAGAAGCCGGGGGCCGCCTCGCCGCTGCCCCGCCTTGTCGTGGTGGTCGACGATCTGGACGGGCTGCTCGCGCCGCCGCTCGGGTCGCCGGGCCGGCCCGCGGCGGGGTCCGTCGTGCGGGCCCTGGAGGCGGTGGCGCGCGACGGGGAGCGGCTCGGCGTGCATCTCGTCGCGGCGTACGCCTCGGGCGGCGGCCCGCAGTGGACGGCCTCGCCGGTCGTCGTGCTCGATGTGCCCGGGGGCGGTGCGGAGGATCCGGCGCCGGGCCGCGGGCTGCTGCGCGGGGCGGACGGCCGCGTGACCGAGGTGCAGTCGGGCCGGGTGACGGGGCGGATCCCGCGGACCGCGACGCAGCGGCCGACCGTCGTGGCGCTGGACTGGGCGCGCATGGGCGATCCCCCGGACCGGCGCCCGGTACGGGAGTTGGGGAACGGGCCGACCGATCTGGCCCTGCTGGCCAGTGCGTTGGAGCGGGCGGCGCGGTCGGTGTCCGCGCACGAGGTGCCGTCGCTGCTGTAGGCCGTGTCCGGGACGCCCCCGCGGCCTGCTGCCCGCGTCCCGCGCGGCCGGGGCGGTGCCGGTCGCGCCCCGGCCTTCTTCGACCCGGAATCCAGGCTCCCGGGGGATTGTGCAAGCCGTGGGCGTAGAACGGCGCGAGTGGGAGAGTAGTCACAGCAGCTTTCAGCGTTCGGAGTTCACTGATTCAGAGCCAGATCAGAACCGGAACGGGGCAGTGATGCGCAGCACTTCACGTACCAGAGCACTTCGCACGGCCGCCGTGGCACTCGTCGCGGGCTCGCTCGCCCTCGGCCTCACCTCCTGCGGGGGCGACGGCGACACGAAGGACGAGGGCGACGGCGGAAGCACCGGCGGCGCCGGCAAGCCGACGGTGACGCTGCCCAAGCTCGACGGGCAGACCCTGGAGGTCGCCGCGGTCTGGACGGGGCCGGAGCAGAAGAACTTCACCAAGGTCCTCGACGAGTTCGAGAAGCGGACCGGCGCCACGGTGAACTTCGTGCCGACGGGCAACAACACCTCCACGTTCCTCGGTACCAAGATCGAGGGCGGCAAGCCGCCGGACGTCGCGTTCCTGCCCCAGGTCGGCGTGCTCCAGCAGTTCGCGGACAAGGGCTGGCTCAAGCCGCTCGGCGCGGAGGCCCAGGCCCAGCTCGACAAGAACTTCAGCCAGGGCTGGAAGGACCTCGGCGCCTGGAAGGGCAAGCAGTACGGCGCCTATGTGAAGGCCGCCAACAAGTCGCTGGTCTGGTACAACGCGCAGGCCTTCGAGGACGCCGGGATCAGCGCGCCGCCGAAGACGTGGCCGGACTTCGTGAAGACCGCGCAGACCCTGTCGGACGCGGGCACGCCGCCGGTGTCCGTGGGCGGCGGCGACGGCTGGGTGCTGACGGACTGGTTCGAGAACGTCTACCTGTCGCAGGCGGGCCCGGAGAAGTACGACCAGCTCGCCCAGCACAAGATCAAGTGGACCGACCCCTCGGTGAAGAAGGCGCTGGAGACCCTCGCCGAGCTGTGGGGGAACGACGAGCTGATCGCGGGCGGCGCGGGCAAGGCGCTGCAGACGGACTTCCCGAAGTCGGTGGTGCAGACGTTCTCCGGCGACACCCCGGCGGGCATGGTCTACGAGGGCGACTTCGCCGCGGCGAACATCAACGCGGACACGAAGGCGAAGGTCGGCACCGACGCGAAGGTGTTCCCGTTCCCCGCGGTCGGCTCCGACTCCCCCGTGGTCAGCGGCGGCGACGTCGCGGTCGCGCTCAAGGACGGCAAGGGCGCCCAGGCGCTCCTGACCTTCCTCGCCTCGACCGACGCGGCCGGGATCTGGGCGGCGCAGGGCGGAGTCATCTCGCCCAACAAGGAGCTGGACCCGAAGGCGTACAAGGACGACGTGACCCGCGGCATCGCGAAGGCGCTGCTCGCGGCGGGCGACGACTTCCGCTTCGACATGTCCGACCAGGCCCCGGCGGCGTTCGGCGGCACCCAGGGCGTCGGCGAGTGGAAGGACCTCCAGGACTTCCTGCGCAATCCGAAGGACGTGGCCGGCGCCCAGAAGAAGCTCGAGGCGGACGCGGCCAAGGCCTACGGGAACGGCTGACGGACCGCGATGTCGGCCGCCTCGGGCGTCGCGCCGGTGTCCCCTGCCCGCACGCAGGGCCCGCGCGCAAGGAAGAGCGTGACGCGCACACGCTGGTGGGTGGTGGGGCTGTTCCTGCTGCCCGCCCTGGTGCTGCTCGGCGCGCTCGTGGTCTACCCGATCGGGTACTCGGTGTGGCGCAGCCTGTACGACACGGGCGGCGACACCTTCGTGGGACTGGACAACTACGGCGACATCTTCCGTGACGACCGCACCCTGAAGGCCGTGCGGAACACGGCGATCTGGGTGGCGGTCGCCCCCGCCCTGGTCACCGCGCTCGGCCTGGTCTTCGCCGTGCTGACCGAACGGGTGCGCTTCGGCACGGCGTTCAAGCTGATCGTCTTCATGCCGATGGCGATCTCGATGCTGGCGGCGGGCATCATCTTCCGCCTGGTCTACGAGCAGGACCCGGACCAGGGCGTGGCGAACGCGGTGGTGACGTCGGTGCACGACACGTTCGCGAACGCCTCGCAGTATCCGGGGGCGCATCCCGCGGCGGGTGGTGACCTGAAGAAGTCCGGGGGCGGATCCTTCACCTCGGACGCCACCGTGGCGGCCGGCTCCCCCGCCCTGCTGCCGCTGGTGGGGATCCCGCCGGACAAGGTGCCGGGCGACCCGGGCCCCGCGCGGGCCGCGAGCGCCGAGCCGGGCCGGGTCACCGGCACCGTGTGGCTCGACTTCAAGCTGGGCGGCGGCGGGACGAAGGGGCGGGTCGACGCGGGCGAGAAGGCGCTGACCGGCGTGACGGTGGAGGCGGTCAGGGGCGGGAAGGTGGTGGCGTCGGCGACGTCCGGCGACGACGGCAGGTTCACCCTGCCCGCGTCCGCGCAGGGCGCCGCCCTGCGGCTGCCGGGCTCCAACTTCACGGAGCCGTACAACGGCGTCGACTGGCTGGGCCCGGCCCTCGTCACCCCGGCGATCATCGCCTCGTACATCTGGATGTGGGCGGGCTTCGCGATGGTGCTGATCGCGGCGGGCCTCGCGAGCGTGGACCGCAATCTGCTGGAGGCGGCGCGGGTCGACGGTGCCAACGAGTGGCAGGTGTTCCGGCGGATCACGGTGCCGCTGCTCGCACCGGTCCTCGTCGTCGTCATGGTCACGCTGATGATCAACGTGATGAAGGTCTTCGACCTCGTCTACATCATCGCGCCGCAGGCCAGCCAGGACGACGCCAACGTCCTCGCGCTGCAGTTGTACCTGGCCTCGTTCGGCGGTGGCGGCAACTACGGCGTCGGCAGCGCGATCGGTGTGCTGCTCCTGCTCCTCGTGGTGCCGGTGATGATCGTCAATCTGCGCAGACTGCGGAAGGAGCGGCAGCGGTGAGCGCCCTCGGTTCCTCCGGTGCGTCCGGCACCCCCGGCGCGGCCCGACGGCTGGCGAGCGCCGTCACGGGTGGCGCCGTGCGGATCTTCCTGCTGGTCGTGGGCCTGTTCTGGCTGGTCCCGACGTTCGGCCTGCTGGTCTCCTCGTTCCGGGAGCCCACCGACATCGCGACGTCGGGCTGGTGGAAGGTGTTCACGGCCCCGGCCCAGCTGACGACGAAGAGCTACGAACAGCTGCTGCAGAACGACGACATCACCAGCGCGCTGTTCAACACGGTCTGGATCACGGTGCCGTCCACGCTCCTGGTCATCGTGATCGGGTCGATGGCCGGGTACGCGTTCGCCTGCATGGACTTCAAGGGGCGCGACACCTGGTTCATGACGGTGGTGGCGCTGCTCGTGGTGCCGGTGCAGATCGCGCTGATCCCGCTGTCGCGGCTCTTCCGCGACCTGGGCATCTTCGGGGACGTGATCGGCGTGGTGCTGTTCCACGTCGGGTTCGGTCTGCCGTTCGCGATCTTCCTGCTGCGGAACTTCTTCGCGGAGATTCCCAAGGAGCTGATCGAGGCGGCCCGGCTGGACGGGGCGGGCGAGGCGCGGCTGTTCGTGCGGGTGGTGATGCCGCTGGCCACACCGGCGATCGCCTCGCTCGGCATCTTCCAGTTCCTGTGGGTGTGGAACGACATGCTGGTGGCGCTGATCTTCTCCGACTCGCAGTCGCAGCCGCTGACGGTGGCGTTGCAGCAGCAGGTGCGGCAGTTCGGCTCGAACATCGAGATCCTCGCGCCGGGCGCGTTCCTGTCGATGGTGATCCCGCTGGCGGTGTTCTTCGCGTTCCAGCGGCAGTTCGTGTCCGGGGTCATGGCGGGCGCCGTCAAGTAGCGGTGCGGGCCCGGGCGTTCGCCGTGCGGCGCCCGGGCCCGTCGCGCCCCGTCACTCCCCGAGGAACAGCTTCCGTACGACGCGCTCGGCGGCGTGTCCGTCGTCGTAGGGGCAGAAGCGGTCCCGGAAGGCGCTGCGCAGGGCGGTCGTCGCGGCCGTGTCCCAGCCGCCGCCGCGCAGCAGCTCGGTGAGCTCGTCCTGGGTGGTGGCGACGGCTCCCGGGGTGTCGCCGGGGCGGCCGGAGAGCAGGTCGAAGTAGGTGCCGCGGGCCAGCCGGTAGGCCTGCCAGTCGGGGGCGTAGGTGACGATGGGCCGGTCGAGGCAGGCGTAGTCGAACATGAGGGACGAGTAGTCGGTGACGAGGGCGTCGGCGGCGAGGCAGAGGTCCTCCACGCGGGGGTGCGCGGTGACGTCGCGCAGCCGGGGGTGGGCGTCGGCGAGGGCCGCCTCGGCCGCGTAGAAGTAGTGGGCGCGGACCAGGACGACGGTGTCGTCACCGAGGGAGTCGGCGAGGCGGGCGAGGTCGAGGCGGGGCCGGAAGCCCTTCTGGTAGTCGCGGTGGGTCGGCGCGTAGAGGAGCGCGCGCTGTCCGTCGGCGAGGCCGAGCCCGGTGCGGATGCGTCGGATCTCCTCGTCGGAGGTGCGGAAGTAGACGTCGTTGCGCGGGTATCCGGCCTCCAGCGGGGCGTAGGCCGCGGAGGGGTAGACGCGCTCCCACACCTCGGTGGAGTGCGGGTTCGCGGAGAGGCTGTAGTCCCACTGGTCGGTGTGGGCGAGGACCTTGGCGAAGCTGATGCCGTGGGTGCCCGCCGGGTAGCGGCGCTGGTCGAGGCCCATCTTCTTGAGCGGCGTGCCGTGGTGGGTCTGGAGGTAGACCTGGCCGGGGCGCTTGGTGAAGCCGCCGGGGAACGAGGAGTTGTTGACGAGGTACTTCGCGGTGGCCATCACCTGCCAGTAGCGGCGGGAGCCCTCGATGACGTGCGGGACGCCGTCGGGGACCTGGCCGGCGTGCTTGCCGGAGACGACGAACACGCCGTCGATGTGCGGGGCGAGTTCGCGGGCGCGGGCATGCACGGCGGCGGGGTTGCAGCTGACGCCCCGGTTCCAGTAGGCGCCGTAGACGGCGAGCGTGGGGTCGAGCCGGGAGGTGTGCAGGTCGGTGCGGTAGGCGGCGCGCATGAGTCCGGCCCGGAGCTTCTTCTTCTGCCGGGCGAGGCGGCCGCGCAGCGCCTCGCGGCGTTCGTCGCCGCGGGCCGTCCTGCGGTAGGCGCTCCAGGAGCCGTCGGCGAGCGCCTGCTCGCGGGGTCCGCCGGGGGTGTGTCCCGCGGGGCGGTGGGCGCGGTGCAGTTCGGCGGCGAGCCGGAAGAGTCCGGGCCGGTCGCCGGGCGTGGTGCGGGTCTCGTCGTCGAGCACGGCGAGGACCCGGGTGATCGCGTACGGGAAGAGGCGGGCGCCCGCGGGTCCGGCGAGGAGTTCGCCGTAGCGCTCCACGACCGCGCGGTGCTGCTCGCCCGGCGTCTGGGCGAGGCCGCCCGTGCGACGGCGGCGCCAGCGGACGCAGGCCCGGGGCAGGGTCGCGACGCGCTCTGCCTCCAGGACGGCCCGGTGCGCGGGGACGACGTCCTCGTAGGGGCCCTGCGGGGTGAAGGCGAGGGCGCGCGCGGTCCAGAAGTCGCGGCGGACGGCGCGGTTCCAGGCGGCGGGGGTGACGGCGAGGGGGTCGCCGCAGGTGAGGTCGTCGTCGCTCGCGCGGACGGTGTCCCACCAGTCGGTGCTGTCGTGGTCGTAGAGCAGGACGTCGGGGTCCTTCTCCTCCGTGAGGGCGGCGTCGATCGCGCCGAGGGCGCCGGGCAGCAGGAGGTCGTCCGCATCGAGGAAGAGCAGGTAGTCACCGGTGGCGGCGCGGATCCCGGCGTTGCGCGCGGCGCCCGCGCCGGTGTGCTCGGGGAGCGCGAGGGCCCGCACGCGCGGGTCCCGGCCGGCGTACTCGGCGGCGATCGCGCCGCCGGTGTCGGGCGAGCCGTCGTCGACGACGAGGGCCTCCCAGTCGGTGAAGCTCTGGGCGAGGACGGAGTCCAGGCTCTCGCGGAGGTAGCCCTGGGCACGGAAGGCGGGAACAATAACGGAGAATCGGGACATAGCACCAGACGTTAGGGCCTGCTCGCCGGGGATGGCGGAACGGGTGACATCCCCTCACCCGCACGGACCAGTTCAGGCAAAAGATCGGGCGAGACCGGGCACATCGGTCAAATGCCCCACACGTCTCGACTCCCCCGCCTCAGCGTCGTCGTCCCGGTCCACAACGTCGAGGACCAGCTGGCCGACTGCCTCACGTCGATCGCCGCGCAGACCGTCCGCGACCTGGAGGTCGTCCTCGTCGACGACGGCTCCACCGACGGCAGCTCCGCGCTCGCCCGCACCTTCGCGGCCGGCGACCCCCGCTTCCGCTACGTCCGGCAGGACAACGCCGGGCTGAGCGCCGCCCGCAACACCGGTGTCCGGTACGCCGACCCGCACGTCCCCTATCTGACGTTCGTGGACAGCGACGACGTCGTGCCGCACGACGCGTACGAGCGGATGATCACCAGCCTGGAGCGGACCGGCTCCGACTTCGCGACCGGCAACGTGTGGCGGCTGACCGAGCGCGGCCGGACCCAGGCCTGGCAGTACACGTGGCTCACCCGGCCCCGCGAGCGCACCCACATCACGCGCGACCCCGAGCTGCTGTCCGACCGCGTCGCCTGGAACAAGGTCTTCCGGCGCTCCTTCTGGGACCGCCACGGCCTCGCCTTCCCCGAGGGCCGGCTCTACGAGGACACACCGGTCATGATCCCCGCCCACTTCCTGGCCGAGCAGGTCGACGTGCTCGCCGCGCACGTCTACTACTGGCGGGTCCGCGAGGGGTCGATCACCCGCCGCCGCACCGACGTGAAGGGCGTACGGGACCGGGTCGCGGCCTGCGACCACGTCAGCCGCTTCCTCGCCGACCGCTTCCCGGACCGGCCCGAGATCAAGCGCACCTACGACGCGTCCTGCCTGCGCGACGACTTCGTGTACTTCCTCGACGGGCTGCCGATGGGCGGGCCCGCCTACCGGCAGGCGTTCCTCGACGACACGGCCGCGTTCCTGCGCCGCGCCGACCCGGACATCGCCGAGCGGCTCCCCCTCGACCTGCGCGTGAAGTGGCACCTCGTGCGCGAGCGGCGCCTCGACGACCTGATCCGGCTGCTCGCCTTCCAGCAGCGCAACGGCACCGCCTGCGAGATCCGCGGCACCCTGCGCCGCACCGCCACCTACCCGGGCCTGCCCCGGCTGCCCGAGGCCCTCACCCGCGTCGGCAAGGACGAGATGCCGGTCGTCGCCCGGGTACGCGAGACGGCCTGGGACGCCGACGGCACGCTGCGGATCAGCGGCTACGCGTACGTGAAGAACCTGGCGGCCGAGCGCCCCGCGCACTCCGTGAAGACCGGCCTGCTGCGCGCCGAGGGCAGCCGCCACCAGGTGCGCCGGGTGCCGACCCGCACCGTCGCCGACCCGGCCGCGACGGTCAACTCCCGCCAGGAACTGCACAGTTACGACCACGCCGGGTTCACCATGACGATCGACCCGCGCAGGCTGCGGACCCGGGGCCGGTACCGCCCCGGCACCTGGCAGCTCGGCGTGCTGCTCGCCGGGCACGGCCTGGTGCGACGGGCCGCACTGCGCGCCGTCGAGGGCTCGGCCCACCAGCACCTCGTGCGCGAACTCGGCGACGGCACCCGGCTCGTCGTCGCGCACACCGGCGGCCGGCTCGTCCTGAAGATCGTCGCGTACGCCGCCCTGGCCGACGACCACCACACGGACGGCGGCGACCTCGTCCTCGCCGGCCGGCTGCACGACGGCGCCGAACCCCGCTCCCTGCGCCTGACCCACCCGCACTCGGGCACCGAGTTCCTCCTCCCGGTGACCTGCGCGGGCGGCCGCTTCCTCGTCCGGGTGCCGCTCGCCGACCTGGCCGCCGTGCCCGAGCCGCCGCACCGGGCACCCAAGGAGGTCGAGCCGCCGCACGGCGACCGCTGGCAGGTCAACCTCGTGCTGCCCGACGGCTCGGCCCGCTCGGTCGCCGCAGCCCTCGACCTGCCGCCGGGCCGCTACCCCGCGTCCGGCCGCGAGGTGTGCGCGAGCGCCAACGACCGCGGCCAGCTGGTGATCGAGCTGACCCGGCAGCCCGTCGCCGACACCGCCGAGTGGGCCGAGGACGGCACGCTCACCGTCGCCGGCAGCGCGGGCGAACGCTCCTGGCGGTCCCCCGAGCTGGTCCTGCGGCACAGCGCCACCACCGAGGAGATCACCACAGCGGTGGCCCGCAGCGGCGACCGCTTCCGCGCCGTCCTCGCACCGGAGCGGCTCGGCGCGGGGCGCTGGTACGCCTTCCTGCGCGAGGCCGACGACCGGCGCGGGGACGGCGTCCCGGTCCGGGTGCTCGCCTCGGTCGGCGCGACCCTGCCCGGACACCGGCCGCGCCCCGGGCGGGAGTTCACCGTCGACCGGCGCTTCGGCGACCGGCTGCTCGTCGAGGCGGGACCCGCGCTGCCCACAGCCGACCGCGGCGCCTACCGCGCCCGGCTGCTGCGCACCGAGCACTACCCGGCCCAGCGCCGCCTCCCGCTGCGCGACGCGGTCCTGTACGTCGACGGGGACTCGCCGCGCGCCGTGCACGCCGAGCTCGTCCGGCGCGGCACCGAGGTCGAGCACGTGTGGGTGACGCGCGACGGACGCACCCGGGTCCCGGCGGCCGCCCGCGGTGTCGAGGAGTTCTCCGCCGACTGGTACGCCGCCCTCGCCCGCTGCCGCCGCATCGTCACCGCCCACCACCTGCCCGACTTCTTCGAGCGGCGCGAAGGCCAGACCGTCGTGCAGACCTGGGACGGCGCCCCGCTCAAGCGCATCGGCAGCGACCTCACCGACAGCCTCTACGCGGACCACGACCGGCTGGCCATGCTGCCGGGGCTGGCCCGCCAGTGGAACGTCCTGGTCACGCCGTCGCGCTGGTCCGAGCCGCACCTGACCCGCGCCCTCGGCTACGACGGGGAGGTCCTGCCCGCCGGATCCCCGCGCAACGACGTGCTGTTCACCACGCCCGACGACCGTGAGAAGCGGGTCGAGCGGCTGCGCCGAGAGCTCGGCATCGACGCGGGCAGGCGGATCGTGCTGTACGCGCCGACCTACCGCGACCACCTCGCGCAGGGCCCCGGGCACTTCCGGCACGATCCGGCCTTCGACTTCGCCGCCGCCGAACGGGCGCTCGCCGCCGACCACGTCCTGCTCGTGCGCAGGCACCCGCGCGCGCGGGGCCGCCTGCCCGGCGCCCGCGCGCCCTTCGTGCGCGACGTCACGGACCTGCCGAGCGCCGCCGAACTGCTGCTCGTCGCCGACGTCCTGGTCACCGACTACTCGTCCCTGGCCTTCGACTTCGCGCACACCGGCCGCCCGATCCTGTTCCACACGTACGACCTGGAGCACTACCGGGACACGGTGCGCGGCTTCTACGTCGACCTGGAGAAGCACGCGCCCGGGCCGCTGCTGCCGACCACGACCGGGGTGATCGCCGCGCTGCGCGACCTGGACCGGGTCGCGGCCCGGCACGCGAAGGCGTACGCCGCGTTCCGCAGCGCCTACTGCGACCTGGACGACGGCGGCGCGGCGGCCCGGGTCGCGGATCGGCTGCTGCGATGACGGCGCCGGTCACCGCCGCGGCCCTCACCCGCCGGGCGCTGCGCGGGGCCACGGCCCTGCGCGGCGGCCGCGCCTGGCGGCCGACCCCGTTCTTCGTCTTCGGCGGTCTGTTCTGGCTCGTCATGACGCTCGCGTACTGGCGGGTGCCGATGTGCTGCGACTTCGGGCAGCACGCGGCGGTCGTGGAACGCCTGCGGGCCAGTCTGCTGCACCCCCGCCACCCCATGGCCGACCTGCCGGGCGCGGGCAGCCCGTACTACTCCCCCTACGCTCTCTCCCAGGGCGTCCTCGCGCGGCTCACCGGGCTGACCGGCTGGGAGGTCGTCAAGCTCGCGGGGCCTGCGAACCTCCTCGTCCTGCTGACCGGGCTCGACCGGTTCGTCCGGGCCCTGACGCCCCGTCAGTGGGCTCCGGTCCTCGCCCTGTTGTTCATGACGGTCCTGTGGGGCACCCGCACGGCCTGGTGGAGCGGCTATCTCGGCCTGCTCTCGATGACGGGCAACCTCGGCTACCCGTCCACGTGCGCGATCGGCCTGACGTTCTGGGCGTGGGGCTGGGCGCTCGGGCTGCGCCGCAGAGCGGGGCGGTGGTGGGAGTACCCGGCGTTCGGGGTGCTCGTCGCCGCGATCCTGCTGACCCACCCGATCACCGCGGTGGCGACCCTGATCGGGACGGTCTGCGTGCTCGCGGGCACCGGCCCGTCCCCGTCGGCGGCCGCGCCACGGAACGCGGCGGGCCCGCTCACCGGCTGGACGACGGCGGCCCTCGCCTGCGCGGCCGCCACCCTGACCTGGCCCTACTACAGCGTCACGGCCCTCGTCGGGAACACCAGCCTCGACGGCATCCACCGGCAGCTCTACACCGAGATGCCCGCCAAGTTCTGGCTCGCGTTCCTCGGCCTGCCCGTCCTGTGGGCCCGGTTCCGCCGGGCGCCGCGCGATCCGCTGGTCCTGATGTTCGCCCTGGACGCGCTGGTCGTCGCGTACGGCTGGCTGAGCGGCCACTACACGTACGGCCGGATCCTGGGCCTGTCCCTGGTGCCCCTCCAGTTCTCGCTGGCGATCGCGCTCGCGGCGCCGCGCCCCTGGCACCGCACGCGCCGCACGCTCGGGCTGGCCGCGGCGGCCGGGGCGCTGCTCGGGTTCCTGTCGGTGCAGGCCGGCGCCGTCGTGCCGCGCTACTTCGCGCAACCGCCCGACTGGCCCGCGTACACCTGGGCGGCGCAGCACGTGCCGCCCGGCGACGTGGTCCTGACCGACAGCTACCAGGCCACCAGGTCGCTGCCCGCGTACGGGCCGAACCTCGTCGCCCCCGCGTGGCCGGACCCCGCGCTGGACGAGGCGGAGCGGCAGCGCCGGCTCGCGGCCGTGCGCGAGTACCTGTCCCCGCGGTCCACCCGCCCGGAGCGGACGGCCCTCGCGCGCCGCTACGGCGTGCACTGGCTGCTGCTCGGCAAGGAGCAGCGGCTGCCCGCGGAGGCCGTGGTCGTCGCGTGGAGCCCCCGGACCGGCGAGGTGCTCGCGCGGGTGAACGGGGGCTCTCCGAGGACGCGGTGAGGGCTACTCGACGACGAGGTCGACGTCGATGTTCCCCCGCGTCGCGTTCGAGTACGGGCAGACCTGGTGGGCCTGCTCGACCAGCTTGCGGCCGGTCTCGGCGTCGACCGTGTCGGGCAGCTCGACGCGCAGCACGACCGCGAGGCCGAAGCCCTCGCCCTGCTTGCCGATGGAGACCTCGGCGGTGACGGCGGCGTCCGACACGTCGACCTTGGCGGCGCGGCCGACGACCCCGAGCGCGCTGCCGAAGCAGGCGGCGTACCCGGCGGCGAACAGCTGCTCCGGGTTCGACCCCCGGCCGTTGCCGCCCATCGACTCCGGGATGCCGAGCTCGAGGTCGATCACGCCGTCGGAGGAGACGGCGCGGCCGTCCCGGCCGTGGGTGGCGGTGGCGACGGCGGTGTAGAGGGCGTCCATGAGGTCCTGCCTCTCGGTGCGGGGAAGCGGTGCGTGCCGGGTCGGCACGGCGCCGTTCTGACAGCACCCAGTAGAGCACTCAATTCAATCTTGCGCAACTAAGTTGTGTGCAACTCAATCGCGCGATCGTCTACCCTGGATCCATGACGGACGCCCAGGACAGCCAGGACACCGAAGACACCGAGGACGCCGAGGACGCCGAGGACACCGAGGACACCGAGAACCCGCTGCGGCTCGACCTCCAGATCTGCTTCGCGCTGAACGCGGCCTCCCGCGCCTTCGGCGGCGTCTACCGCACGCTCCTCAAGGACCTGGACCTCACCTACCCCCAGTACCTGGTCATGCTGGTGCTCTGGGAGGACGGCGAGGCACCCGTCAAGCGGCTCGGCGAGCGGCTCCGGCTCGACTCCGGCACCCTCTCGCCGCTGCTCAAGCGACTCGAGGCGAGCGGCCTCGTGCGCCGCGAGCGCAGCACCCGCGACGAGCGCTCCGTGCTCGTCGCGCTCACCGGGGCGGGCGAGGAGCTGCGCGAGCGGGCCGAGGAGGTGCCGCTGCGGATCGCCCGGGCGACCGGGTTCGAGCTGGCCGAGATCGAGGACCTGCGCCGACGGCTGCTGCGCCTCACGGACGCGCTGGACTCCGCGACGCTCTGAGCCGTGGCGCCCCGACCCGCGACGCGTTCACCCGTGGCGCGTTCACCCGACGCCCCACCCGGGGTTCACATGACCGTCATGTCCGAGTTCGCCTGTTTTCTTCCATAAGCGCCCTAAAGTTTCCGGTGTGGATCCGAAAACGACCGGCGGGGCCCCGGCCACCGCACCCCCGCCGGCGCCGCCCCGCGTCACCGTCGTCGTGATCGCCCACGACGACGCCGCGCACGTGGCCACCGCGGTCCGCTCCGCGCTCGCCCAGGGCGCCTCCGTCGCCGAGGTCGTCGCCGTCGACGACGCGTCCACCGACGGCACCGGGCCGCTCCTCGACGCCCTGGCCGCCGACGAGCCCCGGCTCACCGTCGTGCACCGCACCGCCAACAGCGGCGGCTGCGGCACCCCGCGCAACGACGGGCTCGACCGCACCACGACGCCCTACGTGATGTTCCTCGACAGCGACGACGTGCTGCCGCCCGGCGCCACCGACGCCCTCCTCACCGCCGCCCGGCTGCACGGCACCGACCTCGTCTCCGGCCTGTGCGTACGCCGCGAGCTCCCCTCCGGCCAGGAGACCCCCTGGCTCGCCCGGCTCTACGCACGGCCCGCGCTGATCCCCGAACCCGCGCACCGGCCCGCGCTCGTCCGCGACACCCTCTGCGTCAACAAGCTCTACCGCACCGGCTTCCTGCGCGACCACGGCGTCCGCTTCCCCGAAGGACGCTGCCTGTACGAGGACTTCGTCTTCACCGCGCGCGTCCTCGCCGCCCGGCCGCGCACCGCGCTGATCCCCGACACCGTCTACGTGTGGCAGGTGCGCCGCACCGCCGAACGACTCTCCCTGTCCCTCGACCGCTCCGGCATCGGCAACTGGCAGGCCCGCCTCGACGCCCACCGGACCGCCGTCGGCCTCCTCCTCGACGCCGGCGAGAAGCAGCTCGCCCGCGCCGCCCGCACCCACTTCGTCGACCACTCGCTGCGCATGTACGCCCGTGAACTGGGGCTGCGCGACGCCGCGTACCGCACCGCCTGGTGGCAGGCCACCCGCGCCCACCTGGAGACCTTCGACGCCGCCGACCTCGACGCCGCCCCCTCCCCCGGCCGCGTCGTCGGCCGCGTCGTCCTCGCCTCGCCCACGCCCCGCGACCTGCCCCGGCTGCGCGAGATCGCGGCCCGCCCGGCCCGGCTGCTCCCGCCCTACCCCGCGGACCCCGACGGCACCCCGCTCTGGGCCGCCGACCTGCCCGGAGTCCCCCTCGACCACCTGCTCGAACGCCCCGCCCACCTGCTGCCCGTCACCGTCGAGGGCGAGCTGCGCCCCGGCGTGCGCGGCACCCGACTGCGGCTGCGCCTGCACGACCTCTACGGGCGTCTGGCCGAGGCCGGCCCCCGCACGGTCGACGTCACCCTGCTCGACCGGCACCGCGGCGTCCCCGCCCAGCGGCACACGGTCCCCCTGACCGCGGGCGGGCCCGGCGCCCCCTGGACCGCCGAGGCCCGGCTCGACCTGCCGGCCCTCACCCGCACCGGCACCTGGGACATCCGGCTGCGCCTGCACTTCACCGACGCCACCCACCGCGACACCACGCCCCACGCCGCCACCGGCCCCGGCCTCCTGCGCCGCACCGCCCTCCCCAGCCGCCGCCACGGCCTCCTCCTGGTCCAGCCCTACGCCACCCACTCCGGCAGCCTGGCCCTGCGCACGGCCCCGGGCCTGCGCGGCCTCCTCGCAGTGACCCGCCGCCGGGCCTCCCGCCTACTGCGCCGCTGACGGGAACGCCCCCGGATCACCGAGCCGCGACCCGCACACTCAACTGGGCCCCCAGCTCCGCGAACCCCAAAACCCCGGCCACCCGCCGAGAGGCCGCCGGGCGGGCCCGCCCCTGTATCCATACTGGTGATCATGTCAGCGGCCCGCCCGACTGATCTGGGCTTCCCCCAGGATCCCGCTCCCCCTCCCGGAAGGCACCGCCCCATGACCCGTCCCGCCACCCCCGTCGACCACGAACTCGTCGACGCCGCCGCCGAGATCGCCCGGACCCGGGCCCGGGGCGAGCTGCACACCATGGCGGCCGCGGCCCGGGACCGGGACGGGCGGATCGTCACCGCGCTGAACGCCTACCACTTCACCGGCGGGCCCTGCGCCGAGCTGGTCGTCATCGGGGCCGCGGCGGCGCAGGGCGCGTACGACCTGGTCACGATGGTGGCGGTGGGGGACCGCGAGCGCGGGGTCGTACCGCCGTGCGGCCGCTGCCGGCAGGTGCTGCTCGACTGCTTCCCGTCGATCGACGTCATCGTCGGCAACGGCGCCGCCCGCCGCACGCTCCCCGTGACGGACCTGCTCCCGGCGAGCTACGTCTGGGCCGACCACCAGAGCGACGAACAGGCCTGACGGACGGTTCATTCAGTGCCGGATCGGCCCGTACGCCGCGAGCCGGAAGCTCAACTCTCCTTCCCCCCGCCCCGGTTCAGGTACGCGAGGACGGCCAGGACGCGGCGGTGGCCCGTGTCGCTCGGGGGCAGGCCCAGTTTCGCGAAGACGTTGCCGATGTGTTTGCTCACGGCGCGTTCCGTGACGACCAGGCGGGTCGCGATGGTCGTGTTGTCGCGGCCCTCGGCCATCAGGGCCAGGACCTCGCGTTCGCGCGGGGTGAGGGTGTCGAGCGGGTCGTCGCGGCGGCGGGCCAGGAGTTCGGTGACGACCTCGGGGTCGAGGGCCGTGCCGCCGGACGCGACGCGCTCCAGGGCGTCGAGGAACGCGTCGACGCGGCCCACCCGGTCCTTGAGGAGGTAGCCGACGCCGCTCGCCCCGCCGCCGATGAGCTCGGCCGCGTAGGACTCCTCCACGTACTGGGAGAGCACCAGGACGGGCAGGCCGGGCAGGGCGCGGCGGGCCTCCAGGGCGGCCCGCAGGCCCTCGTCGCGGAAGCCGGGCGGCATCCGGACGTCGACGACCGCGATGTCAGGACGGTGCGTGAGGAGCGCGGGCAGCACCTCGGGGCCGGTCCCGGCGACGCCGACGACCTCGTGGCCGGCGGAGCCGAGCAGCAGCACGAGCCCCTCCCGCAACAGCGCGTTGTCCTCCGCGATCACCACACGCACGGCAGCTCCACCTCGATGACGGTCGGTCCTCCGACGGGACTCGAGAGTCGCACGTTCCCGTCCAGCGCGGCCACGCGGCGCCGCATGCCGAGCAGTCCGCTGCCGCCGGACTCGTCCGCGCCGCCGCGCCCCTCGTCCGCGACCCGTACGGTCAACCCCCTTTCCGTCCGGGCCAGTCGGACCTCGGCGCGCGGGCCGCCGCTGTGCTTGGCCGCGTTGGTCACGGCCTCCGCGACGACGAAGTAGGCGGCCGCCTCGACCGCGGCCGGCGCCCGCCCACCCGCCTCGACGCCGTCGTCGCGGACCGCGACGTCGAGCCCGCTGCCCGCCGCCAACGCGCGGACCGCGCCCACGAGTCCGCGGTCGGTCAGGATCGGCGGATGGATGCCGCGCACGACGTGCCGCAGTTCGGCGAGCGCCTCCTCCGCCTGGTCCTGGGCGTCGTCGAGCAGTCGGCGCGCGGCGTCCGGGTCCTTGTCGTACGCGCGCCGGGCCAGCCCGATCCGCATGGACAGCGCGACGAGCCGGGCCTGCGCGCCGTCGTGCAGATCCCGCTCGATGCGCCGCAGTTCGGCGCCGTGCGCGGCGACGGCCCCGGCGCGCGACTCGGTCAGCTCGGTGACCCGCGCGGCGAGTTCCCGCGCACCCGGCGCCGGACCGAGCAGGGCCCGCGACCAGGCCGCGTCCACGTCCGCGAGCCGGGACACGACGGGCAGCACGAGGGCCGGCCGCCGCAGCACCCCGCACCACAGCCCGTCGACGACGGCCCCCACGCAGAACACGAGCAGCCCGGCGTACAGGAGCAGCAGCCCGTATGCGAAGTGCGCGACGAGCCACCGCAGGTCGCGCCAGGTCCCCGGGTCACCGAGCGCCTGCCGCACCCGCTCGCGCAGGGGCCCCTCCAGCCGCACGTACGCCTCGGGGATCCGCCGCCCGGTCCACTCCCCGACCCGCCGCCGCTCGAACGACGCGACCCGGCGCAGCAGCAGGACGGTCTCGGGCAGCACGCCGGCCCCGACGACGAGCAGCGTGAGGATCGCGGTGAACAGCACGAGCGCGACGAACAGGTACGAGACGACGGCGACGGCGGCGCCGACCACGAGGTGCAGCAGCGCCCGCCCGGCCCCTCGCACGGCCTCCTGGATCCCCGGCATGCGGGTCAGCGTAGGCGCCCGACGGGCCCGGGCGCATGGTGGAGCAGGCTCCACCACGGCTCGGGGAGCACGCCCCATGGCGGGCGCGGGGCACCGCCGGGCAGGGTGGAGTCACCCGCCCCACCAGGGGCCCGACCCGAGGGGAATCCGTCATGAAGCAGCTGCTCTGGATGGTCCTGGCCCTGGCCGTCGGCGTGAACGTCGCCAGCAGCCTGAA
>NZ_WWIA01001011.1 GCF_009870065.1 Streptomyces sp. SID5785
CGCGGGGAACTGCGCGAGAAGCCCCACCGGCCCGCACCCGGCAAGGGACACCGCACCCGGCAAGGGACTACGCGTCGCCCCCGGCCGCCCCCGGATCCGCCGCGGCCACGTCGAGCAGCTGATAGCGATCCACCGCCTGCTTCAGCACGGACCGGTCCACCTTCCCCTCCCGCGCCAGCTCCGTCAGCACCGCGACCACGATCGACTGCGCGTCGATGTGGAAGTAGCGCCGCGCCGCACCCCGCGTGTCCGCGAAGCCGAACCCGTCCGCGCCCAGCGACTGGTACGTCCCGGGCACCCAGCGCGCGATCTGGTCCGGCACCGACCGCATCCAGTCCGACACGGCGACGAACGGCCCCTGCGCCCCGGACAGCTTCTGCGTGACGTACGGCGTGCGCTGCTCCTCCTCGGGGTGCAGCAGGTTGTGCCGCTCCACCTCGACGGCCTCGCGCCGCAGCTCGTTCCAGGACGTCGCGGACCAGACGTCGGCCCGCACGTTCCACTCCTGCGCGAGGATCTGCTGCGCCTCGAGCGCCCACGGCACACCGACGCCGGAGGCCATGATCTGGGCCGGAATCTCACCGGTGGTGCCGGCGCTGATCCGGTGGATGCCCTTGAGGATGCCCTCGACGTCCACGTCGGCCGGCTCCGCGGGCTGCTGGATCGGCTCGTTGTAGACGGTGAGGTAGTAGAAGACGTCCTCGCCGGGCCTGCCGTCGGCGGTCGGCCCGTACATGCGGCGCAGGCCGTCCTGCACGATGTGCGCGATCTCGTACCCGTACGCCGGGTCGTAGGCGACGCACGCCGGGTTGGTCGAGGCGAGCAGCTGCGAGTGGCCGTCGGCGTGCTGGAGGCCCTCGCCGGTCAGGGTGGTGCGGCCGGCCGTCGCGCCGAGCACGAAGCCGCGGGACAGCTGGTCGGCCATCTGCCAGAACTGGTCGCCGGTGCGCTGGAAGCCGAACATCGAGTAGAAGACGTAGACCGGGATGAGCGGCTCTCCGTGCGTCGCGTAGGCCGAGCCTGCCGCGATCAGGGACGCCGTGCAGCCCGCCTCCGAGATGCCGTCGTGCAGCATCTGGCCGGTCGGCGACTCCTTGTACGCGAGCAGCAGTTCACGGTCCACGGACTCGTACTGCTGGCCGAGCGGGTTGTAGATCTTCGCGCTCGGGAAGAACGCGTCCATGCCGAACGTGCGGTACTCGTCGGGCGCGATCAGCACGAAGCGCTTGCCGATCTCCTTGTCCCGCATGAGGTCCTTGAGGAGCCGGACGAAGGCCATGGTCGTCGCGATGGACTGCTGGCCCGAGCCCTTCTTCACGTTCGCGTAGGTCTTGTCGTCCGGGAGCTGGAGCGGCTTGGCCCGCACGACCCGGGTCGGCACGTAGCCGCCGCACTCCTGGCGGCGGTCGTGCATGTACTGGATCTCCTCCGAGTCACGGCCCGGGTGGTAGTACGGCGGCGCGCCGTCCTCGAGCTGCTTGTCGGTGATCGGCAGGTGCAGGCGGTCGCGGAAGCCCTTGAGGTCGTCGACCGTGAGCTTCTTCATCTGGTGCGTCGCGTTGCGGCCCTCGAAGTTCGGGCCGAGGGTCCAGCCCTTGACGGTCTGCGCCAGGATGACCGTCGGCTGCCCCTTGTGCTCCTTGGCGGCCGTCATCGCGGCGAAGATCTTCCGGTGGTCGTGACCGCCGCGGCCCAGGTGCAGGATCTCCTTGTCGCTCATGTTCTGCACCATCGCGCGCAGCCGGTGGTCGTCACCGAAGAAGTGCTCGCGGATGTACGAGCCGGTCTCGGTGGCGTACGTCTGGAACTGGCCGTCCGGCGTCGTGTTCAGCCGGTTCACCAGCACACCGTCGCGGTCCTGCGCGAGCAGCGGGTCCCAACTGCGGTCCCAGACCAGCTTGATGACGTTCCATCCGGCGCCGCGGAACTGCGACTCCAGCTCCTGGATGATCTTGCCGTTGCCGCGCACCGGGCCGTCGAGGCGCTGCAGGTTGCAGTTCACGACGAACGTCAGGTTGTCCAGGCCCTCGCGGGCGGCGATGGACAGCTGGCCGAGCGACTCCGGCTCGTCCATCTCGCCGTCGCCGAGGAAGGCCCACACGTGGGACGCGGAGGTGTCGGCGATGCCGCGGGCCTCCATGTACCGGTTCATCCGCGCCTGGAAGATCGCCCCGAGCGGGCCGAGGCCCATCGACACGGTGGGGAACTCCCAGAAGTCCGGCATCAGGCGCGGGTGCGGGTACGAGGACAGCCCGTCGGGCGCCTTGGACTTCTCCTGCCGGAACCCGTCGAGCTGCGCCTCGCTGAGCCGGTCCAGGAGGTAGGCGCGGGCGTAGATGCCCGGCGACGCGTGCCCCTGGAAGAAGACCTGGTCGCCGCCGTCGCCGCCGTCCTTGCCGCGGAAGAAGTGGTTGAAGCCCACGTCGTACAGCGACGCCGAGGAGGCGAACGTGGCGATGTGGCCGCCGACGCCGATGCCGGGGCGCTGCGCGCGGGACACCATCACCGCGGCGTTCCACCGCGTCGCGTTGAGGACCTTGCGCTCGATCTCCTCGTTGCCGGGGAAGAACGGCTCGTCCTTGGTGGCGATCGTGTTGATGTAGTCCGTGCTGCGCATCTCGGGCACGGCCACGCGCTTCTCGCGGGCCCGCTCGATCAGGCGGAGCATCAGGTACCGGGCCCGCTCCCGGCCGCGTTCGTCGACCGCGGCGTCAAGGGAGTCGAGCCACTCCTGGGTCTCCTCGGGATCGAAGTCCGGGACCTGGCTGGGAAGACCGCCAATGATGATCGGGTTGCGATCGGATCCGGAAGCCACGCTGTTCCCTCACTGTCGGTGATGCCACTGTTGCACTGTCGGTTGCGCCGTTGTCCATCGTGGACCTTGTCAACCGAATCGTCATCTGTATCGCGAAGGTGTGCGCGGGGGCCCGGCGGCCGCGCGGGGCACCACCGGTCAGCAGCGCACAAAACGTAACGATACGCTCAAGCCGCTCAAGTGTTCCTCGGGTCCCTCCGGATCCGGTGACGCCCGGTGGTCCGGCCAGTACGGGCAATTCCGGCAGATCGCTGTGGCATACATCACCGGCGCGGGGGGATCCTTGACTGCAGTTGCGGTGACACGGCCCGGAACGTCACCGTTTAGGCGGTCTCGGCCGCCGGGTACTTGCGCGATCCGTCGCGCACGTGTGGACTACGGCCAACGCTTCGCGCGTGCGTGAGGCGTCCGGGGCGACCCGGACAACCCAAGAACTCGTAAACATGATCAGGAGGCAATCCGTGAGCGCGACCGCGGACCACGCGGAGACGAACCTTGCCGTGAGGCTCGGTTTCCAGCCCGACCAGGTGGTCCAGGAGATCGGCTACGACGACGACGTCGATCAGGAGCTCCGCGAGGTCATCGAGACGACCATCGGTTCGGAGCTCGTCGACGAGGACTACGACGACGTGGCTGACGCCGTGGTGCTCTGGTTCCGTGAGGACGATGGGGACCTGACCGATGCGCTGGTGGATGCCATCGCGTACATGGAGGAAGGCGGCTCCATCCTGCTCCTGACGCCGAAGACGGGCCGCGACGGCTACGTCGAGCCCAGCGAGATCGGGGAGGCCGCCACCACCGCCGGCCTCACCGCCGCGAAGAGCGTCAGCGCCGGCAAGGACTGGACCGGCAGCCGGCTCGCCACCCCGAAGGCGGCCGCCACTCGGAAGCGCTGAGCCGGTCCCGCACGCCGGGAGCAAGACAGGAAGGCCCCCGTGGGCACGCATCGTCGTGCCCGCGGGGGCCGCACGCGCTTGTCGGGGCCCCGCGGGCCCACCGGCCGGACGGCGCCCGGCGCCGACTAGGCTGAGCCACCCGAACAGCCCCACCGAAGGGAAGCTTTCACCATGGCGATCGAGGTCGGCACCAAGGCCCCGGAGTTCGAGCTCAAGAACCAGCACGGCGAGACCGTGAAGCTCTCGGACTACCGCGGCGAGAAGAACGTGGTGCTGCTCTTCTACCCGTTCGCTTTCACCGGGGTGTGCACCGGCGAGCTCTGCGCCCTGCGCGACGAGCTGCCGAAGTTCGTCAACGACGACGTGCAGCTGCTCGCCGTGTCGAACGACTCCCCGTTCTCGCTGCGCGTCTTCGCCGAGCAGGAGGGCCTCGAGTACCCGCTGCTCAGCGACTTCTGGCCGCACGGCGAGGCCTCGCGCGCGTACGGCGTCTTCGACGAGGAGAAGGGCTGCGCGGTGCGCGGCACCTTCATCATCGACAAGGAGGGTGTCGTGCGCTGGACCGTCGTCAACGGCCTGCCCGACGCCCGCGACCTGAACGAGTACGTCAAGGCGATCGACACGCTGTGACCCCCCGGCGGGACGACACCCTGCGATATGCCTCGCGGGGTGCGGGAACCCGTCACTAGGATCCAGACGTTGATCCGATGCCAGACGCACTACGGGGGCTCCCCGCCCCTCAGACCACAGGGAGGACTCGTGGGAGTCAGCCTCAGCAAGGGCGGCAACGTATCGCTGAGCAAGGAGGCCCCGGGCCTCACAGCGGTCGTCGTGGGCCTCGGTTGGGACGTCCGTACCACGACGGGTACGGACTTCGACCTCGACGCCAGCGCCATTCTGACCAGCGCCGAGGGCAAGGTACGCAACGACCAGGACTTCGTGTTCTTCAACAACCTGAAGAGCGCCGACGGCTCGGTCGAGCACACCGGTGACAACCTGACCGGTGAGGGCGAGGGCGACGACGAGCAGGTCAAGGTCAACCTCGCGACCGTTCCGGCCGACGTGGACAAGATCGTTTTCCCGGTCTCGATCTACGACGCGGAGAACCGCCAGCAGTCCTTCGGCCAGGTGCGCAACGCGTTCATCCGCGTCGTGAACCAGACGGGCGGCGCCGAGATCGCCCGGTACGACCTCTCGGAGGACGCGTCGACGGAGACCGCCATGGTCTTCGGCGAGCTCTACCGCAACGGGGCGGAGTGGAAGTTCCGCGCCGTCGGACAGGGGTATGCCTCGGGTCTGCGCGGGATCGCGCAGGACTTCGGCGTCAATGTCTGAGCAGGTCTGAGCGCACCAGCTCACCACCGCACCACGGACACCGTCCGGCGCCGCACTCCCGCAGTGCGGCGCCGGACGCGCTCGCACACACCGCACGAAACCGGGGAGGACCACGATCATGGGCGTCACGCTCGCCAAGGGAGGCAATGTCTCCCTCTCCAAGGCCGCACCGAACCTGACACAGGTCCTGGTGGGCCTCGGCTGGGACGCACGTTCCACCACCGGAGCCGACTTCGACCTCGACGCCAGCGCGCTGCTGTGCAGCGGCGGCCGCGTCATGGGCGACGAGTGGTTCATCTTCTACAACCAGCTCACGAGCCCCGACGGCTCCGTCGAGCACACCGGTGACAACCTGACCGGTGAGGGCGACGGCGACGACGAGTCGCTCATCGTGGACCTCTCCAAGGTGCCGGCCGGCTGCGACAAGATCGTCTTCCCCGTCTCGATCCACGACGCGGACAACCGCGGCCAGACCTTCGGCCAGGTGAGCAACGCGTTCATCCGCGTGGTGAACCAGGCGGACGGGCAGGAACTGGCCCGCTACGACCTCTCCGAGGACGCCTCCACCGAGACCGCGATGATCTTCGGCGAGCTCTACCGCTACAGCGGCGAGTGGAAGTTCCGTGCAGTCGGTCAGGGGTACGCGTCGGGGCTGCGGGGCATCGCTCTAGACTTCGGGGTCAATGTTTCGTAAAGCCGTGCACGGAGCGGGGGAGCCCCGTACAACCAGCACGGGGAGACCCGTACACACGATGGGGTAGGCAGTGCTACTGAAAACCTTCGGCTGGTCGTTCGCGATCACCGTGCTCGGACTGATCGCGGCGGTGTTCTACGACGGCTGGACAGCCTTCGGCGTCGTCGCGATCCTGGCCGTTCTCGAGATCTCGCTGTCCTTCGACAACGCGGTGGTCAACGCCGGTGTCCTGAAGAAGATGAACGCCTTCTGGCAGAAGATCTTCCTCACGGTCGGTGTGCTCATCGCCGTCTTCGGCATGCGTCTCGTCTTCCCCGTCGTGATCGTCGCGATCAGCGCCAAGCTGGGCCCGATCGACGCCGTGCAGCTGGCGTTCGACGACAAGGACCGCTACCAGCAGCTGGTGACGGACGCGCACCCGTCCATCGCCGCGTTCGGTGGCATGTTCCTGCTGATGATCTTCCTCGACTTCATCTTCGAGGAGCGTGACATCCAGTGGCTGCGCTGGATCGAGCGGCCGCTGGCCAAGCTCGGCAAGGTCGACATGCTCTCGGTCTGCATCGCGCTCATCGTGCTGCTCGTCGCCTCCCTGACCGTCGCGCTCAACGCGCACCAGCACGGCGGCGTCCACGTCGACAAGCAGGCGACGGTGCTCCTCGCCGGCGTCGGCGGCCTGATCACGTACCTGGTCGTCGGTGGACTCTCCGGGTTCTTCGAGAACCGCCTGGAGGAAGAGGAGGAGCGCGAGCACGAGGAGGAGGAGCGCGCCGCCCGCGAGGGCAAGCCCAAGTCGGCCGTGCTGCTCGCCGGCCAGGCCGCGTTCTTCATGTTCCTCTACCTCGAGGTCCTCGACGCGTCCTTCTCCTTCGACGGCGTCATCGGTGCCTTCGCGATCACCAACGACATCGTGCTGATGGCCCTCGGCCTCGGCATCGGCGCCATGTACGTCCGTTCGCTCACGGTCTACCTGGTCCGCCAGGGCACCCTGGACGACTACGTCTACCTGGAGCACGGTGCGCACTACGCGATCGGCGCCCTCGCCGCGATCCTCCTGATCACCATCCAGTACCAGATCAACGAGGTCATCACCGGCCTCGTCGGCGTCGTCCTGATCGCCTGGTCCTTCCTGTCCTCGGTCCGCCGCAACAAGCGGATCGCGGCCGAGGAGGGTCAGGGCGGCGACGCGGACAAAGCCGAGGTGACGTCCGGGGTTTGACCCGGGGGTCATTTCTGGAACGCTCTGGACGGGGCGGTCGGGCGAGGACGAGTCCTCCGCGGCCGCCCCGTCGGCATGAGACGGCACACCATCTGGGGGCGGAGATGTCCTTCTGGGACCGGTTGTGGAGCGGGCGCTCGGCACAGTTCGACTTCGACTCGGGCAGCGCCGCGACCAACGCGATCGAGCTGACCAAACGGCACCCGACGGTCTCCCTGTCCAAACAGGGCGCCGCCACCGGAAACCTGCGGGTCAACCTCTCCTGGCGGATGCGCACCTCGGACATCGGCCGCCCGGAGCGCAGCAGCGTGCTGCGCCACCCGTCCCGGATGTTCAAGCCGGACGTCGTCCAGGCGCACACCCAGTCGATGGTCAACGTCGACCTGGACCTCGGCTGCCTGTACGAGCTGGCGGACGGCGAGAAGGGCGTCGTCCAGCCGCTGGGCGGCTTCTTCGGGGACCTGAACGCACCGCCGTACGTGAAACTCAGCGGCGACGACCGGTTCGGCTCGGCGTCCGGTGAGACGATCTACGTCAATCTCGACCACCGCGACGCCATCAAACGCCTGCTGCTGTTCGTCTACATCTACGACCAGACCCCGGCGTTCGACCGGACGCACGCCATCGTCACGCTGTTCCCGAGCAACGGGCCGCGCATCGAGATCAGCCTCGACGAGCGCGCCCCGCAGGCCCGCTCCTGCGCCGTGGTCACGCTCGAGAACGTCAAGGGCGACCTCGTCGTGCACCGCGAGGTCAAGTTCGTCTACGGCTTCCAGTCCGAGCTGGACCGGCTGTACGGCTGGGGCCTGCAATGGGGGCGGGGCTACAAGTCCAAGGTCGGCGACCACCCCTGAGCGGCCGGTGGTACCCCGCGGGCCGCGGCGGACCGGACCCGGCTCAGCGCCCGACGAACTGGGGGCCCTGCGGCGGCATCCGGAACGCGGGATCGGGCGCGCCCGCGCCCGCACCCGCCGCCACCGGCTGCGGATAGCCGTACGCGGGCGGCGCCGCCGCGACCGGCTGCGTGGCCGGCGCCGGCGGATAGCCGTACCCGGGCTGCTGCTGCGGCGGCACCGGGAAGGCGGGGGCGTCCGGCCGGCGCCGGGTCGGCTGCGACGCGGAGACGGTCACGGGCTCCGGAGCGGGCGCGGCGGACGGCTGCGGGGCCGGGGCCGGCGGCTCCGGCTCGGCGACGGGCGCGGTGGGCTCGGCGGGCTCCGCCGACTCGTCCACCAGGATGCCGAAGTCGGTGGCGAGACCCACCAGGCCGGTCGAGTAGCCCTCGCCGACGGCGCGCAGTCGCCAGCCGCCGTCCCGGCGGTACAGCTCGGTGCAGATCAGCGCCGTCTCGGCGCCCGTCTCCGGCTTGATGTCGAAGGACGCGAGCGGCTCGGCGCCCTCGCCGGCCCCCGCGTCGTACAGGCTCATCCGCAGGCCCGGCACGTGCTCGAAGCCCACGCCGTCGTCCGCGGACGCGGTCAGCAGGATCCGGGAGATCTCGTGGGGTATCCCCGCCAGATCCGCCTCGATCGTGTCCGTCAGCACGTCCGCGACGCGCTTCTGGCCCAGCCGCCACACCGGCACCGAGGGGTGGCGCGGCTGGTTGTAGAAGACGAAGTCGTCGTCCGAGCGGACCCGGCCGTCCGGGCCGAGCAGCAGCGCCGACGCGTCCACCGGTGGCACGCCCTGTCCGGGGGTCCACCGGAGCACGGCGCGCACCGCCGTGGCGTCGAGCGGGATGTTCGCCCCCTTGAGCATCGCGTGCGTCATGCGGTCATCCTGCCTTCCCGGCCCCGGCCCGGACAATGCGGGGGCCCGTGATCTGCTGTTCCCTGCCCGCCGCGGTCCGGCGCGAATCAGGCGGTTCGCACCGGAAGCAGGTGGACGACATGCGTGGGTTACCTGAATTTCATGGCACACGGGAACCCTTGGCACACGTTTGTACGTACTATTACCGGCCACCTCTTGTCTGCCGCAGCGGTGACACGGGTCGTCCGGGACAGCACGGCCGAACAGCACCGCCGTCCGCGCCACACATCATCATCGGGGGAGTTTCATGCGTCATTTCGGGCATATCGCCCCTGAGGTGCGGGAGCGGCTGTTCCATGCGGAGCCGGTCGCGTTCTCCGCGGACTCCGCGCCGCGGCTGCTCGCGGCGGCGCTCGGCGCCACGCTCTACAGCCCGGCCACCCGGCCCCACCTCGCCGACGACGTCCTCAAGCAGGCCGGGCGCGGTGTCGTGTCCATGGTGCTGTGCCTGGAGGACTCGATCGACGACGCGGACGTGGCGGCCGCCGAGGACAACCTCGTGCGCCAGTTCGCCGACCTGAGCGAGCGCGCCGCCACGGGCGCCGAGC
The DNA here is from genome assembly GCF_009870065.1 of Streptomyces sp. SID5785. GTDB lineage: Bacteria > Actinomycetota > Actinomycetes > Streptomycetales > Streptomycetaceae > Streptomyces. The sequence continues at coordinate 9,314 of NZ_WWIA01001011.1, forward strand.
CGCCGCTGCTCTTCGTCCGCGTCCGCACGCCCGCACAGATCACCGACCTCGCCCGCCGTCTCGGCGCCTCCGTCGCCCTGCTGTCCGGTTTCGTGCTGCCCAAGTTCACCGAGGAGCGCGGCGCCGCCTTCCTCGAGGCGCTCACCGCCGCCGAGGCCGCGACCGGCCGCCGCCTGTTCGCGATGCCGGTCCTCGAGTCGCCCGAGCTGCTCCACCTGGAGTCCCGCACCGAGACCCTCGCCGGTATCTCCCGCACCGTCGACAAGTACCGCGACCGGGTTCTGGCGCTGCGCCTCGGCGTCACCGACTTCTGCTCCGCGTACGGGCTGCGCAGGCCGCCCGACATGACCGCGTACGACGTCCAGATCGTGGCCTCCGTCATCGGCGACGTCGTCAACAGCCTCGGGCGCTCCGACGGCACCGGCTTCACCGTCACCGGGCCCGTGTGGGAGTACTTCCGCCACCAGGAGCGCATGTTCAAGCCTCAGCTGCGGCGCAGCCCCTTCCTCGAGGGGCGGGCCGACGAGCTGCGCCAGGCGCTCATCCAGCACGACATGGACGGCCTGCTGCGCGAGATCGAGCTCGACCGGGCCAACGGACTGCTTGGCAAGACCTGCATCCACCCCTCCCACGTCCTGCCCGTGCACGCGCTGTCCGTGGTGAGCCACGAGGAGTACAGCGACGCGTGCGACATCCTGCGCCCCGAGCGGGACGGCGGCGGCGTCCTGCGCTCCGCGTACACGAACAAGATGAACGAGGTGAAGCCGCACCGCGCCTGGGCCGAGCGCACGCTCCAGCGGGCAGCGGCCTTCGGGGTGGCCCGCGAGGACGTCGGCTTCGTGGAGCTGCTGGCGGCGGGCCTGCCCGCGTGAACCCTACGGAGATCGCGGTCACGGAGATCGCGGTCACG
>NZ_WWIA01001012.1 GCF_009870065.1 Streptomyces sp. SID5785
GCCAGGTGGTTGGCGAGGCCGCCGATGGTGGGCGCGTAGGAGCGCTCGTTGTCGTTGACGACGATGACGAGCGGGCGGTCCTTGGCGGCCGCGATGTTGTTCAGCGCCTCCCAGGCCATGCCGCCGGTCAGGGCGCCGTCCCCGATGACCGCGACGACGTGGTCGTCCCGGCGGCGCTGCTCGTTGGCCTTCGCGAGGCCGTCGGCCCAGCCGAGGACGGTGGAGGCGTGCGAGTTCTCGATGACGTCGTGGTCGGACTCGGCCTGCGAGGGGTAGCCGGACAGGCCGCCCTTCATCTTGAGCTTCGAGAAGTCCTGGCGGCCGGTGAGCAGCTTGTGCACGTAGGACTGGTGGCCGGTGTCCCACAGGACCTTGTCCTGGGGGGACTCGAAGACGCGGTGCAGGGCGATCGTGAGCTCGACGACGCCGAGGTTGGGGCCGAGGTGGCCGCCGGTCTTCGAGACCGCGTCCACGAGGAAGGTCCGGATCTCTCCCGCCAGCTGGTCCAGCTGCTCCAGGCTGAGCCGGTCCAGATCGCGCGGTCCCGTGATGCGGGTCAGCAGCGGCACCCGTGCCTCCTTGCAATAGAGCGTTCTGTAGCTGGCAGAGCTGTTCGAGCTTGCCGGATCCGACGAGTCTAATGTTCCGCCGCCGCGGGTGGCGGCCGGGCCGTGCGTTCGGGGCACGACAGTGCCCGGCGTCCTCGTCGACGCCGGGCACGGTCGGCCTGGTCAGAAGCGGTCGGGCGGGGCCTGGATCAGGCGCGGCCGGCCGACTTCTGGGTCTTGCGGGTGATCGAGTCGATGACGACCGTGGCGAGGAGCACACCACCGGTGATCATGTACTGGATCGGGGTGGCGATGCCCTGGAGGGCGAGGCCGTACTGGATCGAGGTGATGACCAGCACACCGAGCAGCGCGTTCCAGGTGCGGCCGCGTCCGCCGAAGAGGCTGGTGCCGCCGATGACGGCCGCCGCGATGACGTTCATCAGGAGGTCGCCGGAGCCGGCGCTCTGGTTCGCCGCGGCGATCTTGGAGGCCCAGAAGAGACCGCCGACGGCCGCGAAGAGGCCCGCGATGGCGAAGACGGAGATCCGCACCGCCGTCACGTTGATACCGGCACGGCGGGACGCCTCGACGCTGCCGCCGAGCGCGAAGACCTTGCGGCCGTACGAGGTGCGGCGCAGCAGGAAGTCGGTGCCGACCAGGACGATGCCGAAGAGCAGTACCGCGAGCGGCAGGCCCTTGTACTGGTTGAAGATCACCGCGACGCCGAAGACGGCGACGGCGAGCAGCACGGTGCGCATCAGGATGTCGCTGAGCGGCCGCGACGGGATGCCCGCGGCGGCACGGCGGCGGTTGCCGAGGAAGGTCGGCACGAAGTAGGCGACCACGGCGACGAGGGCGAGGCCGTAGGCCGCGATGACGTCGGAGAAGTAGTAGCTGGTCAGCTTGCCGACGACGCCGTCGCTGTCGATGTTGATCGTGCCGTTGGCGCCGAGGATCTGGAGCATGAAGCCGTTCCAGAACAGCAGGCCGGCCAGGGTGACGGCGAAGGCGGGGGCGCCGATGCGGGCGAAGAAGAAGCCGTGCAGGGCGCCGATGACCGCGCCCGCCGCGAGGGCGGTGACGACGGCGAGCCACTCGTTGACACCGTGCGTGACGCTCATGACGGCGAGGATCGCCGAGGAGACACCGGAGACGGAGCCGACGGAGAGGTCGATCTCGCCGAGCAGCAGCACGAAGATGATGCCGACGGACATCATGCCCGTGGCGACCATCGCGACGAAGATGTTGTTCAGGTTCTCCGCGCCGAGGAACGCCGAGTTGAGGCTCTGGAAGATCGCGCAGATGACGATCAGGCCGATGACGACCGGTATGGCGCCGAGGTCGCCGCCCTTGATCTTGCGCTTGAACTCGCTCAGGTAGCCCGCGAAGCCCTGCTCGCGCACGAGGAGCCGGGGGTCGACGGCCGCGACGGAGGCGCCGGCAGCGGCCGGGGCCGCCTCGACCTCGTCCACGGGCGCCTTGCTCTTGTCGATGCTCACTTCTGAGCCTCCCCGTTGGTGCGCGCCGCGCGCCGGGTCACCGCGTTGTCCGTGGCGCCGGTGATGGCGGAGATGATCTCTTCCTGCGAGGTGGTCTTGACCTCGAACACGCCATTGTTGCGCCCGAGGCGCAGGACGGCGACCTTGTCCGCCACGGCCTTGACGTCGGCCATGTTGTGGCTGATGAGGATGACCGCGTGACCGCGCTCGCGCAGCCGCTCCACGAGGTCGAGCACCTGTGCGGTCTGCTCGACGCCGAGGGCGGCGGTGGGCTCGTCCAGGATCACCAGCTTGGGCTCGCCGAGCATGGAGCGGGCGATGGCCACGACCTGGCGCTGACCGCCGGAGAGCGAGGCGATCGGGATGCGCACGCTGGGGATGCGGATCGACAGGGTCTCGAGCAGCTCGCGGGAGCGGCGCTCCATCTCGACCTCGTCGAGGACGCCGCGGCGCTTGATCTCGCGGCCCAGGAACAGGTTGCCGACGACATCGATGTTGTCGCACAGCGCGAGGTCCTGGTAGACGGTCGCGATGCCCAGTCCCTGGGCGTCCTGCGGCTTGGTGACCGAGACGGCCTTGCCGTCCCACTCGATGACACCGTCATCGATGGGGTGCACGCCGGCGATCGTCTTGACCAGGGTGGACTTTCCGGCGCCGTTGTCGCCGACGAGGGCGACCACCTCTCCGGCATGGACCTCAAGCTCTACGTCGGTGAGCGCCTGGACGGCACCGAATCGCTTGGAGACCCCGCGCAACGCCAGCACGGGCGTAGCGGACACGTGAACCATCTCCTTCGCCGCCAAAGGCCTGACCCGGCGGGAGGTTGAACAGAAGTGAAGTCTGAGGGGGGGTGGGGATGCATGGCGTCCGGCGCCCCGCCGTTGAGCTTGCGGGGCTGTCGGCGGCGGGGCGCCGGACGTGCGTCACACGGGTGCGGCGCCGCGGGCGGCGCGCGGGTCCCGTGCGGGACCTGTGGTTACTTCAGGCCGATCTTGTCGCAGGCCGCCTTGTACTTGGCGGTGCAGATCTCGTCGAGGGTGTAGTACCCCTCCTTGATGACCGTGTCCTTGATGTTGTCCTGCGTGAGCGAGACGACGGGGACGATGACGGCCGGGACACCCTTGGTGGTGCCGCTGTCGACCGTGCTGGTCTTCAGGGAGCTGTCGACCTTGCCGGTCTGGGCGATCGAGACGGCCATCTTGGCGACGGTCTCGGCCTCCTGCGGGTACGACTTGAAGACGCTCATGTACTGGTCGCCGGTGACGATGCGCTGCACGCCGGCGAGCTCGGCGTCCTGGCCGGTGACCGGGGGGAGCTTCTTCAGGCCCGCGCCCTTGAGCGCGGTGATGATGCCGCCCGCCATGCCGTCGTTGGCGGAGTAGACGCCCTTGATCTGGTCCTTGCCGATCGCGGAGATCGCGCCCTCCATGTTGGAGTTGGCGTTCTCCGGCTTCCACTCCTTGGTGTCGTAGGACTTGGCGATGTTCACCTTGCCCTTGAGCACCTCGGTGGCGCCGTCCTTGAACTGCTTGGCGTTCGGGTCGGTGATCGCGCCGTTCATCATCACGATCTTGCTGCTGGGCTTGGCGTCGCCGCCCATGGCCTTCAGCAGCGCCTTGCCCTGGGTCCGGCCGACCTCGGTGTTGTCGAAGGAGGTGTAGGCGTCGATGGGGCCCTCGGCCAGACGGTCGTACGCGACGACGGGGATGCCCGCGTCCTTGGCCTTCTTGACGCCGCCGGCGACGGCCTTGTAGTCGACCGCGTCCAGGATCAGGACGTCGACCTTCTTGGTGATCATCGTGTCGATCTGCTGCGACTGCAGGGTGGCGTCCTGCTTGGCGTTGAGGTACTCGACCTCACCCTTGCCGTTGGTCAGCTCGGAGATCTGCTTCTCGATGATCGGCTTGTCGAACTTCTCGTAGCGAGCCGTCTGGTTCTCCGGCAGCAGCAGGCCGACGGTGATGTCGTCGCCCTTCTTGGAGCCGGTCTTCTCGGTGTCGCTCTTGTCGCCGGACTCCTTGGCACTGCCACAGGCGGCGAGCGACACGGCCATGGCGGTGGCACAGAACGCAACGGCGGCGCGACGCATACGCGTGTTCACTTCAGAAACCTCCCTGACGAGGCCGCGACGTTGCGGCCGAGGTGGCTGGAAGTCAACTCGGCCGCAACCCCAACGTCAAGCAGTAAATCCTTAACGAGATGGCAACGGTGTCATGCGTTCTCTAAGTGAAGGCAGGTGTCGCCATCGGAACAGCACCGTCCAAAAGGGTGGAATCACCCATCTCGCTGAGGGCCAGGGCGAGGGCCCCGAGGACCTCCGCACGGCCGCCCAACGCCCCAGGGAGGACCGACAGTTGACGCGCCGCGCTGGGGATCGCGTAGCGGCTCACGGACTCCCTTATGGGCCCCAGAACCAGCTCTCCGGCCTCCGCCAGATCGCCGCCGAGGACGACCCGGGAGGGGTTCAGCAGGTTGCACAGATTCGCGACCCCGGAGCCGATGTGGCGGCCCACGTCCGCGATCACCCGGCGGCAGCCCGGATCGCCGTCCCTGGCGAGCCGTACGACGCCCTCCATGGTCAGATCGGTGCCGTGACTCGACTGGAGCAGCTGGAGGACGTAGCGGGCCGCCGTGAAGGTCTCCAGGCAGCCGCGGTTGCCGCAGCGGCAGACCGGGCCCGACTCGTCCAGCGTGATGTGCCCGATCTCCCCCGCCGTGCCCCCCGGGCCGCGGTAGATCGAACCGTCGATGACCAGGCCGGCGCCGACACCGCTCGCGACCTTGATGTACGCCAGGTCGCGCACCCCGCGGCCGCTGCCCCAGACGAGCTCGCCGAGGGCGCCCAGGTTGGCGTCGTTGTCCACGTGCACGGGCACGCCCAGACGGCGGCTGAGCTCCTCGGCGGGCTTGGCGCCCGTCCAGCCCGGCAGGATCGACGTGGAGCCCAGGGTGCCGCTCTCGACGTCGATCGGGCCCGGGACGCCGAGCCCGACGCCCGCGACCTTGGAGCGGTCCACGCCGGTGGCCACGACCAGGCGCTCGACGAGCTCCTCGGCCCGGTCGAAGCCCTGCGCGGCGCTCGCGTCCACGTCCAGCGGCTCGGACTCCTCGGCGAGCACCTGGTGGGCCAGGTTGCCGATCGCGACCCGCAGGTGGGTGTGGCCGAAGTCGACGCCGATGACGATGCCCGCGTCGCCGCTCAGGGACACGCTGCGGGCCCTGCGTCCGCCCGCCGAGGTGGGCGTGACCTCGACGGTCCCGCCCTCCCTGAGCTCCCGGACGATGTTGGAGACGGTCGCCGCGGACAGGCCCGTCGTGCGCGCGATCTCGGCCTGCGTGAGCGAGCCGGCGAGGCGTACGGCGCGCACGACCCGCTCCAGATTGGCCCGGTGCAGCGACGACTGCGACCCCGGAGTCTCCATTGACTCATCCCACCCTTAGCCCGTTGACGGGCGGCCCCCCGTGTGTGAGCCGTCCGTGGCCCGCGTCACACGGAGAGTGACCGGGCCTTGTACAAGTTATGAACTCCAAGCTCCGCTGAAGGGGCCCATGGCGTCAAGCCCTTGACAGAAATCGGTTCCAGCGGCCGTGCACAGGGGTCCGGCCCCGGAGAGACGTCTCTCCGGGGCCGGACCCCTGTGCACAACAGGTGAAGCGGTGGCGCTCCGCCGCGGGTGTCGGCGGGTGTCAGCGGAAGGTGCCCTGGGACACCGAACCGGCGATCCGCCGCTGGAAGATGATGTACACGATCAGTACGGGCACCACGGTGATCACGATCGCCGCGAAGAGCCCGCCGTAGTCGATGTCGTACACCTGCGAGGACGCGTAGGCGGACATTCCCTGGGTGAGGACCCACTTGTCCTGGTCGGTGTTGAGCGCGACCGGCAGGAGGAACTGGTTCCACAGGCCCAGGAAATTGAAGATCGCCACTGCTGCCATACCGGGACTGGCCATCGGCAGCATGACCTGGAAGAACGCCCGCCACTCCCCCGCTCCGTCGATCTGTGCCGCCTCGTAGACGTCGTGCGGCAGCGACCGGAAGAACGAATAGAGGAAGAACATCGTGAACGGCAGCGCGAAGGCGACATACGTGAGGATCAGACCGGGCCGCGTGTTCAGCAGCCCGAAATTCTGCAGCTGGAAGAAGAGCGGCACGATCGCCAGGAAGACCGGGAAGGTCAGACCGGCGAGCATCACGTAATAGATGACCCGCCGGCCGGGGAACTGGAACCGGGCGAGGACATAGGCGCACATCGCACCCAGGAGCATCACCAGGACCAGCGCGCAGACCACGACGATCACCGAGTTCAGGAAGTACTTCCCGATGCTCGCGTCGGTCCACGCGTGCGTGTAGTTCTCGACCCTCCAGTGGTCCGGCAGCGAGAACGGCGACGAGAGGATCTCGCCGGTCGACTTGAACGACGAGACCAGCACCCACAGCATGGGCACGATCACGATCACGGACCACAGGATCAGCAGGGTGTGCGACACCACCGCGAACCTGCGGTCGCTGCTCGCGACGGCCTGCGTCAGCTTCCGGTCCCGCGTGGGCCTGCGGTCACTCGCCGTCTTCCGGTCGGCGGTCATCGTGCTCACAGGGCACCTCCCTTGGCTTCGGCACGCCGAGCCCGGGACGCGCGCACCTTCTTCTTGCCCTCGCCCTCACCACCGCCGGTCAGCCGGTTGACGGTGAAGACCAGCGCCGCGAACACCAGGGTGACGACGGCGAGGACGACCCCCATCGCGGTGGCGACGCCGAACTGCTGCTTGGCGAACGCGATGGTGAACAGCCGCTGGCTGATCGTCAGGGTGGCGTTGTTCGGTCCGCCGTTCGGCAGCATCGCCTGGACGTAGACGAACGAGTCGAGGGCGGCGATCCCCAGGTAGATGTAGGCCGTCTGCACGCTGTCCCGGATCGCCGGCAGGGTGACCGCGAGCGTCATGCGGAAGCGGCCGGCCCCGTCGATCCTGGCCGCCTCGTACAGCTCGGCCGGGACACCCTTGATCGCGGCGATGAAGAGCACCGCGTAGAAGCCGACGAGCCCCCAGACGATGACGAACATCAGGGCGGGCATCGCGCTGACCGGTTCGCCGAGCCAGGCGAACTTGTCGAAGCCGTCGAGGCCGAGCCCGGTGAGGATGCCGTTGACCAGTCCCGCGTTCGGGTCGTACATCTGCGCCCAGATCAGACCGACGATGATCGCCGGCACGACGTAGGGGAAGAACGAGACGATCCGGTAGAACGACGCGCCCTTGATCCCGCGGACGGGGCCCTTGCTGGGTCCGCCGAGAGTGATGGCCACCGCGACCCCGAGGGCGAGCACCAGCGTCACCAGCGGCACGCAGACCGCGAGCAGCGCGATGTTGCGCAGCGCCTTCAGGAAGATCTCGTCCTGGAAGATCTTGACGAAGTTGTCGAGGCCGACGAACGAGTAGTCCGGGCTGAATCCGCGCCAGTCGGTCATCGCCCAGAAGATCGCCTGGGCGAAGGGGTACAGGACGAAGAGCACGAAGATGGCCAGCGGGACGCCGAGGAACGCGAGAAAGAACGTCACCCGGTCGAGAGTGAACTTGCGGCGCCGGGGCCGCCCGCCGCGAGCGGCCGGCGTGGGCCGGCTGCTCGCGGTGTCGGATGTGCTGATCGTGTCTTTCATGGCGTTGCTATTTGACCTCGAGCTTCTTGATGGAGTCGTCTTCGCGGACCTTGTCGGAGATCTTCTGCATGGCCGCGGTCAGACCCTTGGCGTCGAGGTCACCGGCGAGGAACGAGTTCCACGGCACCAGCAGGTCGGTGTTCATCCCGTAGGCGACGATGAACAGGTAGTTGAAGATGTTCTCGCCCGCGGCCTCGAGCATCTTCGACTGGGCGACCAGCGCGGACGATCCGTAGCCGTCGGCGGGGACGGTGCCCTTGACGATGGTCGGGGCCAGCTTCGTCTTGGAGAAGTTGGCCGCCGCCTCCTGGGAGAGCATGGCCCGCAGGACTTCCTTGCCGCCGGCCGCGTTCTTGCCCTGCTTGGGCACGATGAACGGCTCGCCCGCGGCCGCGCGCAGCGCCTCGTAGGGCATCTTCGGCTTGTCGGTGAGCGTCATCTCGGGGATGCCGGTCATCTGGAAGTCCTTCTTGGTGGCCTTCTTCATCTCGTTCTCGATCCAGCCACCGGACGGGTAGAGCAGCGCCTTCTGGTCGTTGCTCCAGATCGCCTGCGCCTTCTGGAACTGGGTGCCCGAGCCACCGGGGACGAACATCTTCTGCTTGACCATGGTTTCCATGACCTTGAGCACGCCCTGGATGGCCGGGTGCGACCAGGAGTCCTTCTCGAGCTTCTCGAGCGCGATCCGGACCTCGTCGCCGCCCTCCTTGATCGCCGAGTCGACGAGGAGGGTCAGGTAGTACGTCGCGGCTTCCTTGCCGTGGACGAAGAGGTACTTGCCCTTCTTCTTCGCCTGCTGGCCGAGGTCGAGCGCCTCGTCCCAGGTCTTCGGCGCGGTCCAGTTGTTCTCCTCGAAGAGCGTCTTCGAGTGCCAGACGCCGTACACCGTCATGACGTAGTTGAGGCCGACGAACTTGCCGTTGAACGTGCCGGGGTCCTTGACGTTCGGGTAGACCGTGTCGGCGATCTTCTTGCCCTCGTAGTTGTTGGCCTCGAAGACGTCGTCGAGCTCCTCGAGCTGGTCGAGGATGCCGAGGAAGCCGATCTGGTCCTCGCCGGAGTTGTCGATGAGGTCCGGCGGGTTGCCGCCGACGAAGCGGGGCTGGAGCTCCGGGGCGATGTCGACGACCGGCTTGACCTTGACCGTGAGGCCCTTGACCTGGCTGCCGACCACCTTGCTGGTGAAGGCGACGTAGTCGGTGCCGTAGCCGCCGTCGAAGATGGCCGCGTCGACCTTCGAGTTCTCGGCGACGCCGAACGGATTCTTGGCGCTCTTCTCGCCCTTCGGGCTGCCACCGTCGTCGTCGTTGCTGGAGGGAGAGCCACACGCCACCGCGAACGAGCCCATGGCCGCGGTCGCGATCGCCCCGCGCAAGAGCGTCCGCCTGTCGAGAGAGCCGGTACGAAGGGTCATCTCTGCATCCTCACTGATCGAATGGATCTGTACGGGTGTGCTGCGGGTGCGGCTGCCCTGCCGGGCGCCGGCCGCATGTCTGCTGGAGCGGGCCCCGTGAGCGGTTCCGTGCCGGAGAGGTCGGCGCGGAGGCACAGCGGGGCGTTTCGCCGTCGTCCCGGTGCCGTGCGGCGGCACCGAGGGTGATCAGCTGAGCGATACAGGAACAGCAGTCGCCGGGGCCGCGGCCGGAGCGACCGAGGCGCTCCGCCTGATCAGGTCGCGATGGCCTACGCCGGGTGTGGATCCCATGCTCAAGTCCTCGCCTTCTCCAGGACTCAGGCGGTGAACCGGATCCTCCCCGGCACCGCGGTGATGTGCTGTGTCGTGCCGGGAACGAATCCCCGGATCCCGCTGCGGAATCGCTTCCCGGACGTGATCCGGAAATGCGCCCGTCGCGGGGAACAGATGGAGCTGGGTGGTACGGAAATGAACCGGACGTGACGGAGGAATACGGCGGTCGACGCACGCGCGCACCTGCCGATTCCCCCCTTCCCCCGGGCCCGTCCGCGGCCGGTTCGCACCGTCCGGGCCAGACGCCGACAGGTATAGTCCACTTCCTGTGAGGGGGGCAAGATCGAATGCAGGTTTGGACGCCGGTCTTTTCCGAGTTGAGACCTCCCGGAAATAAGCCGGACTGAGGCCTTTGTCGATCTTGCCAATCCCCTTGTCTACAAAGGATGGAGGAGCGGCCTCCCGAAGCGGCCCGCAACACGGCCGCGAGCCGGGACGAGTCGGGTGAAGTGCCCCTCCGGGGGCGCCCGGTGGCCGATTCCGGACACGCCGCGTTCGACAGTCGAACGCAGACGGCCGCACTCCCTGCCCCGAAGGCGCCCCGTACGCCCGGAGCGCCCGCTTCCGCCCGTACGGGGCAACACCCTTGACACCCATGGCCACTTGCCGCCCTACTGGACCCTGCGCAACTAGCTGACAACGTTGTCTGAGCTCGCCGGGAGGGTGCAGCGATGCAGGGCGGTACCAGCGGACACAGAACGGGCCGGCACAGAACCGGTCCGTCCCGACCCAGAATCGGCATCACGGCGGCGCTCGGCGCGGCCGCCCTGGTGCTCACGGCCGCCGGACAGGGTGCGGCCGCACCGCAGCCGGGCCACGGCCATGGCGCGGCACAGGAGTTCAGCTCCTCCTTCGAGGCCGGGCAGCCGGCCCCGGACTGGCTGAACACCGTGGACACCGGCCCCGACGGCAAGAAGCGGGCGAGCGGCGTCGACGGCGGGTACAGCGGCGGCATCCCGGGCAATGTCAACGGGCACGTCACCGAGGTCCGCGCCAGCGACGAGAACACCGGCGGCGGCGAGACCAAGGAGAACCTGGTCGACGGCGAGGCGACCACGAAGTGGCTGGCCTTCACGCCGACGGCCTGGGTCGAGTACGACCTGGACTCCGCCGTCGAGGTCCGCAAGTACGCGCTCACGTCGGCCAACGACCACGACGAGCGCGACCCGCGGGACTGGGTCCTCAAGGGCTCCGCGGACGGCAAGACGTGGACCACGCTCGACACGCGCACCGGCGAGACCTTCGGCGAGCGTCTCCAGACGAAGACCTACGACATCGAGAAGCCGGCCGCCTACGCGCACTTCCGCATCGAGTTCACCAAGAACAACGGCGCGGACGACGCCACCCAGCTCGGCGACCTCCAGCTGTCCACCGGCGACGACGAGACGCCGGTGCCCGAGGACATGCTCTCGCTCGTCGACAAGGGCCCGGCGGGCTCGCCGACCGCGAAGGCGGGCGCGGGCTTCACCGGGGTGCGCGCCCTGCGCTACGCGGGCACGCACAAGGCCGACGGGCGGGCCTACTCGTACAACAAGGTCTTCGACGTCGACGTGAAGGTGCACAAGGACACCGAGCTGTCGTACAAGATCTTCCCGCAGATGGCCGACAAGGACCTCGACTACGACGCCACGAACGTCTCCGTCGACCTGGCCTTCACCGACGGCACGTACCTGAGCGACCTCAAGGCGGTCGACTCCAACGGCGGGCTGCTGACGCCGCAGGGGCAGGGCGCCGCCAAGCGCCTGTACGTGAACCAGTGGAACGCGGTGCGCTCGGGCATCGGCTCGGTCGCCGCGGGCCGGACGGTCGACCGCATCCTCGTCGCGTACGACTCCCCCAAGGGCCCGGCGAAGTTCCGCGGCTGGCTCGACGACGTCGCCATCGACCGGGCGAAGCCGGCCAAGCCGAAGGCGCACCTGAGCGAGTACGCGTCGACGACGCGCGGCACCAACTCCAGCGGCGGCTTCTCGCGCGGCAACACCTTCCCGGCGACGGCCGTCCCGCACGGCTTCAACTTCTGGACGCCGGTCACGAACGCGGGCTCGCTCAGCTGGCTGTACGACTACGCGCGCGACAACGACGAGAACAACCTGCCCACCATGCAGGCGCTGGCCGCGAGCCACGAGCCCAGCCCGTGGATGGGCGACCGGCAGACCTTCCAGATGATGCCGTCGGCGGCGAAGACGGTCGACACGTCCCGCACCGGGCGGGCGCTGCCGTTCAAGCACGAGAACGAGACGGCGCGCCCGTACTACTACGGCGTGACGTTCGAGAACGGCGTGAAGGCCGAGATGGCCCCGACCGACCACGCGGCGGCGCTGCGCTTCAGCTACCCCGGCGACGACGCCAGCGTGGTCTTCGACAACGTCTCCGAGCAGGGCGGTCTCACGCTCGACAAGGACAAGGGCGTCGTCACCGGCTACTCGGACGTGAAGTCCGGGCTGTCGGCGGGCGCCACCCGGCTCTTCGTCTACGGCGTCTTCGACAAGCCGGTCAAGGAGTCCGAGGCCTCGGGCGTGAAGGGTCACTTCACGTTCGACGCGGGCAAGGACCGCACCGTGACGCTGCGCCTGGCGACCTCGCTGATCAGCGTCGACCAGGCCGCCGACAACCTGGCGCAGGAGCTGCCCGCGAAGCGCTCCTTCTCCGCGGTGCGTGACGCGGCGCAGGCGCAGTGGGACCAGCTGATGAACAAGGTGGAGGTCGAGGGCGCGACGCAGGACCAGCTCACGTCGCTGTACTCCTCGCTCTACCGCCTGTACCTCTACCCGAACTCGGGCTTCGAGAAGGTCCGTTCGGATAGCGGC
>NZ_WWIA01001013.1 GCF_009870065.1 Streptomyces sp. SID5785
AGCCGGGAGACGTGCATCTGCGAGATGCCGAGCAGCCGGGCGATCCGGAGCTGGGTCATGCCCTGGAAGAAGCGAAGGTAGAGGATCGTGCGCTCGCGTTCCGGCAGGTGCCGCAGGCCGTCCTTGGCCGCTTCGCGGTCGGTGACCAGGTCGTACGACGGCTCCGTCTCGCCGAGTGTGTCGGCGATCGTGAAACCGGCGCCGTCGGCGCTGACCATTTCGGCGTCCAGCGAGCGGGCCTGGTAGCAGTCGAGGGCGGTGAGCCCGTCGTGCACCTCTGCGTTCGTCAGGCCGGTGTGCGCGGCGATCGCCTCCGTGTCCGGCTCGTGGGCGCCGGGGCGCTGGACCAGGTCACGGCGTGCGATCCGCACGGTGTTGCGGAGTTCCTGGACGCGCCGCGGGACGTGCAGATCCCACAGGTGGTCTCGGAAGTGCCGGCGCAGTTCGCCCGTGATCGTGGGGACGGCGTACGACTCGAAGGCACCGATTCCCGGGTCGTACCGATTGACAGCCTTCAGGAGGCCAAGGGCGGCGATCTGCTCGAGGTCTTCCAGGCGCTCTCCGCGGTCGCGGAAACGCCGGGCTATGCGGTGGGCCATCGGCAGCCAGGACTCCACGGCCTGCTCGCACAGCAGGTCGCGTTCGGGCCCCGGCTCCAGAGGGGCCAGCCGTGCGAAGAGATCCGCCGTGTCCGGCGCGTCGTCATGCGGGTGACGCGGTGCCCGCGCGCGCGACGCAGCGGGGTCGACGCTTTCGGTGAGCATAAGAAATCGCCCTCACAAACGGGGGTGCATGGGGTCCGGCGGAGGCGATGCGAGGAACCGAGAAGGCCGTCGCACTGCAACCGCGGATGCATTCGCTCCAAAGCATCACGAACCGGGTTCCCAGGAAGCGCCGAATCATGCCGCGAGTGCCCGACGGGACCGCCGTGCGCCGCAGCCGCAGGTCGGGGGCGCAGGCGGCGAATCCCGGGGGTCCTGGAGGGCCGCGATCTCCTACCCCCCAGACCGGTCGGATCGCGATGGCCGTCGCCCTGCTGCGCTGGAGGAGCGGCGTGCGGACCCGGAGAGGACGCCGCTCCGGATCGCTGCGTAACGGCACACATGAGCGGCGCGTAGCGAGGTACCCGGGCCGCATGAACGTACCGACCGTCCTCGCCGCCGAGTCAGCCACGAGCTGGATCTTCACCGTGATCGGCGTACTGATCGTGATCGCGCTGCTCACTCTGCTGTGGTCCAGCAGGCGGCGGCTGGCGCGCCGGCCCCCGCCGCCGCAGTCGCCGCAGCCCCGAGCCGACGCATGGGCGCGCCCGGACGCCGACGAACGGACGAAACCGACCGAGGAGTGACCACGATGGTCAGCAGTGCCAGGGACCGCCTGAAGGGCAAGGCCAAAGAAGTGACGGGCAAGCTCACCGGCAACGAGCGCATGCGCATCGACGGCGAAGCCACCCAGGCGAAGGCCCGGGCCCGGGAGGCGGTCGCGAAGAAGGAGGAACGGGCCCAGGCGGCCCGGGACGCCTACAGGGACTTCAGGAACGACGACAGGTAGTTCCGAGTGGTGGGAACGAGGCCGACGTAGGCAACGCCTACGGCTGGTCACCCTGATCCGCCCGGAGGCGTGGCACGAGGCCCATGTGTCACGCCTCCGGGCGTCACGCAGCGGGGCACCAGCTGGGCGACGGCCGTTCAGTCGGCCCACTTCCAGTCGACGACCTCGGGAAGGTCGGTGCCGTGCTCGCGGATCCAGTCGTGATGCCGGGTGCGGGCGTCGGCCATGCGCCGGCGGGTCGGTGCCGCGCGCACCGCGAGGCCGGGCACCCTGTCGATGACGTCCATGACCAGGCGGTAGCGGTCGAGGTCGTTGCGGACGACCATGTCGAACGGCGTGGTCGTGGTTCCCGACTCCTTGTAGCCGCGCACGTGCAGGTTGGCGTGGCCCGCTCGCCGGTAGGCGAGCCGGTGGATGAGCCACGGGTAGCCGTGGTAGCCGAAGATGACCGGCTTGTCGCGGGTGAACAGCCCGTCGTACTCGGCGTCCGCCATGCCGTGGGGGTGCTCGTCGACGGGCAGCAGGGTGGTCATGTCGACGACGTTGACGACCCGTACGGCGACCTCCGGCAGGTGCCGGCGCAGCAGCTTGGCCGCGGCGAGGACCTCCTGCGTGGGCACGTCGCCCGCGCAGGCCAGGACCACGTCGGGCTCGCTGCCCCGCTCCGACCCGGCCCACTCCCACACACCGGCGCCGCGCGCGCAGTGGGCGCGTGCCCCGTCCAGGGTGAGCCAGTCGAAGCCCGGGTTCTTCCCCGCGACGAGGACGTTCACGTGGTCGCGGCTGCGCAAAGCGCGGTCGGCCACGCAGATCAGGGTGTTCGCGTCCGGCGGCAGATACACCCGGACGATGCGCGGACTCTTGTTGAGGACGTGGTCGACGAATCCGGGGTCCTGGTGCGAGAAGCCGTTGTGGTCCTGGCGCCAGACGTGCGAAGTGAGCAGGTAGTTGAGGGAGGCGACCGGCGCTCGCCAGGGCAGGTCCTGTGCCGTCTTCAGCCACTTGATGTGCTGGTTCACCATCGAATCGACGATGTGCACGAACGCTTCGTAGCAGGAGAACAGGCCGTGGCGCCCGGTGAGGAGATAACCCTCCAGCCAGCCCTGGCACATGTGCTCCGAGAGGACCTCCATCACACGGCCCTGCGGATCCAGGTGCTCGTCGACGGGCAGGATCCGCTCCTGCCACGCCTTGCCGCTGGACCGGTAGACGCCCTGCAGCCGGTTCGATGCCGTCTCGTCCGGTCCGACCAAGCGGAACGTGCGTTCCTTGGCCGTGTCGGCCATGATCCGTGCGAGCAGGGTGCCGAGCACTTCGGTGGGCGCATGCTGCGTGGCGCCGGGCTTGTCCACGGGCACGGCGAAGGCGTCGAGCGGCGGCAGCGGCAGGGCGCGCAGCCGCAGCCCGCCGTTGGCGTACGGCGTGGACCCCAGGCGTTTGGCGCCCTCGGGTACGCAGGCCAGGACCTCGGCGCCGGGCCTGCCCTCGTCGTCGAAGAGTTCCTCCGGCCGGTATGAGCGCAGCCAGTGTTCCAGGGCGGCGAGGTGGTCGGGGTTCTCGCGGACCTCGGGCAGCGGGACCTGATGGGCCCGCCAGGTGTTCTCCACCGGCAGGCCGTCGACCTCTGTCGGACCGGTCCAGCCCTTGGGAGTACGCAGCACGATCATGGGCCAGCGCACGGGGGCGGCGGCGTCGCCCGTCCTGGCCGTGCGCTGGTGGTCCGTGACGAGGTCGAGCGCCCGGTCGAGAGCGCGGGCCAGTTCCCGGTGGACCTGGACCGGATCGTCGCCCTCGACGTACAGCGGGGTGTGTCCGTAGCCGCGCAGCAGTGCGTCGAGCTCGTCGTGCGGCATCCTGGCGAGCACCGTCGGGTTGGCGATCTTGTAGCCGTTCAGGTGCAGGATCGGTAGGACGGCGCCGTCGTGCACGGGGTCGAGAAACCTCCCGGAATGCCACGAGGCGGCCAGCGGGCCGGTCTCGGCCTCGCCGTCGCCCACCACGCACGCGACGAGGAGGCTTGGGTGGTCGAAAGCCGCACCGTAGGCGTGGGCCAGCGAGTAACCGAGCTCGCCGCCCTCGTGGATGGAGCCCGGGACCTCCGGTGCCACATGGCTGGGCACGCCCCCGGGGAAGGAGAACTGCCTGAAGAGGCGTGCCATCCCCGGCTCGTCCCGGCTCACGTCCGGGTAGATCTCGCTGTAGCTGCCTTCCAGCCACGCGTTCGCCAGTACGGCGGGACCGCCGTGCCCCGGCCCCCACACGCACAGCGCGTCCAGGTCCCTCTCTCTGATCACGCGGTTGAGGTGCGTGTAGATCAGGTTCAGGCCGGGTGACGTCCCCCAGTGGCCCAGAAGGCGCGGTTTGATGTGCTCGGGGCGCAGCGGCTCGCGCAGCAGTGGATTGGACATGAGATAGATCTGCCCCGCCGCCAGAAAATTGGCCGCGCGCCAGTGCGCGTCCAGCTGGCTGACCTCGTCGTCGGTCAGCGCGGGGGCACCATGGTCTGTCGTAGTCAAGGAACACTCCAAAAGCGGGGGGGGGCGGGGCGTCGTCGGGCGGATACGGACCCGGCCGCGACGGCCCGGCGGTTGATGACCGCCTCTCGAGTTCCCAGGATCAACACGGACACTCGCCCCGAGTCGGCCACCTCCCAGCCTGCGCCAGTCAGCCCGCCGTCGCTCGGCGCGTCTTCCCTCCGGCGCCTGAGGCGAGCTCGTGGGATCCTGCGACGGATGGGCGACGCCCTTCGGCCGTGCCCGCACGGTCAGAGGAGGTCTGGCCGATCGAACGTCGAGCCGGACGGTCGCCAGGTGTAACCTCCGCGGGCCGGGAGCCCTCTATTCGTGCGGACCCCGCGTGAGGTTGAAGTAGAGATCTTTGGGCACTCAGTCATGCCCTCCCACGTTGAGGGCGCTCCCTGGTTGCCGGCGCGGCGACTGGCGGCAGGTTTGAGAGCAGGCTCAGGGGAGACCCCGGGTGTCTATGAGAGCCCTGGGTGAGCGTCCCAGGCCCTGAGCCGGGCCGCGCCCTCAGAAAGGACCCCATGATGTTCCAGGCCATTGCTGATGTCCTGCGCGCGATCGGCGGCGCGATAGCCACCGTGGTCACGCTCCCGTTCAGGGCCGTCGCCCGGCTCTTCGGCGGCGCGTCAGCGAGCACTCACGGCCGACATTGAGCCCTCCAACTCATCGATGAGCAAACATGGTTGGGCAGAAGTGCGGAAGCCGCTGAGTCGGCGGAAGTCACTGCCCTGACGCTCGCCGAGCACCCTGAAGTCTGCCCGGCCTCAACTCTCATGGAGAGCACCCCATGCGCGCCCTTTCCCTGACCTGCACCCTCAATTCTTCGCCCACTTCTTCGAGCAGCCAACTGCTCTCGGACCAGGTGCTGCGCGAGCTGGAAAAGCTCGACGTCGCGACCGCTACGGCACGGGTAGCCGACTATGCCGTCCTGCCAGGCATCGGCACTGACCTGGGCGAGGGAGACGACTGGCCGCAGCTCCGGGAAAAGGTGCTGCAGGCCGACATCCTGCTACTGGCCACGCCCATCTGGCTGGGGCATCCGTCCAGCATCTGCCAGCGGGTGCTGGAGCGCCTCAACGCGGAGTCGTCGGAGACCGATGCCGAGGGACGGCCGCTCATGTACGGCAAGGTCGCCGCGGTGGCCGTCGTCGGCAACGAAGATGGTGCCCACAAAGTGAGCGCCGACCTGTTCCAGGGGCTCAACGACATCGGCTTCTCCCTGGCACCGGGGGCGGTCACCTACTGGGTCGGCGAAGCCCAGCACGGGACCGACTACAAAGATCTGGACGCAACTCCTGATGAAGTGGCGCATACCACCCACACAGTGGCCGCCAACGCAGTTCACCTGGCCAGGCTTTTGAAGCAGACCCCGTACCCGCCGTCGTGAGGGCCGGCGGAGCGCCCTCGTCACAGAGGAGAAGACGATGAACCATCGCATCATTGCCGAGAGGACCGAGCCCGGCGGCAGCACGATCAAGGAATGGCACATGGTGCGTTCCGGAGAAGGGAAACCGATGTGCGGTCGGTCGATCGACCTCTCTGAGACGGAACTCCCTGCTGACGCCTGGGGTACAGAACGTGCGATGCCGTTCTGTCACACGTGCGGCGCGTTGTATTTGCGCGAGGTTCCCTGACCGGGAGCAGCCGCCACCTCGCGGCGCATCTCGATGTGTGCGTTACCTCCGGCTCCCTCGGGTACCCAGGGCCCCGGGCCTTCGTATACGCGGCCCAGCCCCGACGCAACACGCGTCCGACTTTCCCGGCGCGCATGAACAGCCAAGGAGGGTGACCAGGATGAAAGCCCTGATCTACGAAGGACCTCGTGAAGTGTCGCTCAGCGACGTTCCCGACGCGAGGATCGAGCGGCCCACCGATGCTCTGGTACGCATTACGTCCACCAACATCTGCGGTTCCGACCTGCACATGTACGAGGGTCGCACCACGATGGAGCAGGGCCGTATTCTCGGGCACGAGAACCTCGGCGAGGTCGTGGAGGTCGGCGACGGAGTCGACCGTGTACGCGTCGGTGACCGTGTGTGTCTGCCCTTCAATGTGGGCTGCGGGTTCTGCGCCAATTGCGAGCGCGGCTACACCGGGTTCTGTCTCTCCGTGGACTCCGATACGCCGGGCGGCGCATACGGCTTCGCAGAGATGGGCACCTACGCGGGCGGCCAGGCCGAGTACCTGCGCGTGCCGTGGGCCGACTTCAACTGTCTTGTACTGCCCGAGGACGCTGCGGAGCGTGAGAACGACTACGTGATGCTGGCCGACATCTTCCCCACTGGTTACCACGCCACGGAACTGGCGGACGTGTCACCCGGTGAGTCTGTCGTCATCTACGGAGCAGGGCCGGTCGGA